>CAZNQC010000066.1:11689-16071 GCA_964574825.1 uncultured Sphaerobacteraceae bacterium
ACCCTGGACTCGCCGGTGCAAGGACAATTCGTGGAGCAGCAATAGATGACGATTTCTTCCGTGACTCGTTGGATGGTCGCCTACGTGATTGTCGGCTCAATTGTATCGGGTCCGGCGTTGGTGGCCGCGCAGGATACGGTATTCGACCCGGCAGCTTTCGACGTGGGGCTGGATCCGGTGGTGGAGGGGCTGTCCCAACCGGTTTTCGTGACCAATGCTGGTGATGAGCGACTCTTCGTCGTCGAGCGTGGGGGCACGATCCAGGTCGTGGCCGATGAGGCGATTGGTGCCGAGCCGTTCCTCGATCTCACCGATCGTGTCGGCGCCAACGATTCCGAGCAGGGGTTGCTTGGCCTCGCCTTTCCGGCTGACTATGCCGATTCGGGCCTCTTCTACGTGTACTACACCGATCTTGACGGCAACACGGTCGTTGCCGGGTATGCCGTGACCGACGATCCGGATGTGGCGGATCCGGCCAGCGAACGAGTCATCCTCACCCAGGAGCAACCAGCCTGGAACCACAATGGCGGCATGATTGCTTTCGGGCCGGACAACTACCTCTACGTCGGACTGGGTGATGGCGGCGGGCAGGGCGACCCGGACGGAAACGGTCAGCGGCTCGATACCTGGCTGGGTAAAATCCTCCGCATCGAAGTCGATCCTGCCTACACCGATGGCGCACCGTACCTGGTGCCGGACGACAATCCCTACGTGGACGATGAGTCTGCAAGAGCGGAAATCTGGGCGAGCGGACTGCGCAATCCGTGGCGCTTCAGCTTCGATCGGGAAACTGGCGATCTCTGGATTGCCGATGTTGGCCAGAACGAACATGAGGAAGTCAATGTGATCGGTGTCGCCGAGGGTGGAGCGAACTTCGGCTGGAGTGTCACCGAAGGGCCTGCCTGCTACTCCGAGCCGGATTGCGACGTTACCGCCTTCACGGAGCCAGTGTTCTCCTACACCCATTCCAGCGGGGCTGGATGTTCGGTGACGGGCGGATACGTCTCGCGGGGAGAGGAGTTTGCCGACCTTCATGGCGTCTACGTGCTTGCGGACTACTGCACGGGCTTGCTCTGGGGCGGTGCCCCGGATGGAAACGGTGGCTATGTCTTCTCCGACCCGATTGAAACCGGATTGAACGTCTCCTCGTTCGGCGAAGGTGCCGACGGGCGCCTGTATGTGGTCGATCTGAACGGCGGCATCTACGAACTGGTTCCGCCCCTGTGAACTATTGGCGGCCCACCTCGGAAGGATGCACGCAGACCCCAGGTATGGGACACGCCTGGGGTCTGCGTGAGCGGCCACTCTGTGCCTGACACCGGCTTTGCCAATATCCAACTGGACGCACAACGCTCCTGCATGCCGGACACATGCACGAGCGTTGGCTTCGGGTTGAAGTGAACCCGCAGAGTTGATCGGGCCACCGGAGGGGGTGGCCCGCGGAGGGACTCGGCTAGACCTGGTCGAGCGCCTGCTCGAGGTCGGCGATGATGTCGCCGATGGTTTCCAGGCCCACCGAAAGGCGAATGAAGTCGGGTGTGACACCGGTCGAGGCCTGTTCGTCCTCGCTCAGCTGCGAATGGGTTGTCGTGGCTGGGTGGATGATGAGTGACTTGGCATCGCCGATGTTGGCCAGGTGGGAGAAGAGCTTGACGCTCTCGACCACCTTCTTGCCGGCTTCCGCCCCACCCTTGACGCCGAAGCCGAGGATGGCGCCGTAGAGGCCGTGCTGCCAGTACTTCGTGGCGGTCTCGTAGGCCGGGTGCCCCGGCAGGCCGGGGTAGTTCACCCACGACACCTTCGGGTGCTCGGTCAGGAACCGGGCGACGGCGAGGGCATTCTGCGAATGCCGCTCCATGCGGAGGGCCAGGGTCTCAGTGCCAAGGATGATCTGGAACGAGTTGAAGGGCGAAATCGCGGCACCGATGTCTCGCAGCCCCTGGACCCGCAGCTTGATGATGTAGGCGATGTTGCCCAGGGCCGGGCCGAACTGGAGCCCGTGGTAGCTGGGATCTGGATCCTGGAACTCGGCCTTGAAGCGCGGGTTGTTGGTCCAGTCGAAGTTGCCGCTGTCGACGACGATGCCGCCGATTGACGTGCCGTGCCCGCCAATGAACTTCGTCAGCGAGTGAATCACGATGTCCGCGCCGTGGGCGATCGGGTTGATCAGATACGGCGATGGGATGGTGTTGTCGATGATCAGCGGCACGCCAGCTTCGTGGGCCACATCGGCGACGGCCCGGATATCGAGCGTGAGCAGATCCGGATTGCCGACCGATTCGGAGTAGACCGCCTTGGTCTTGTCGGTGATCGCGGCCTTGACTGCCTCTGCGTTCGACTCGACGAACTTCACGGTGATGCCGAGTTTTGGCAGCGTGTAGTGGAAGAGGTTGTAGGTGCCACCGTAGAGGCTGGTGGTGGAGACGATTTCGTCACCGGCGCCCGCGATGTTGAGGATGGCCAGGGTCTCGGCGGATTGGCCGGAGGCGAAGGCGAGCGCCGCGACACCACCTTCCAGGGCGGCGATGCGCTGCTCCAGCACATCCGTGGTGGGATTCATGAGGCGGGTATAGATGTTGCCGAATTCCTTGAGGCCGAACAGGTTGGCGGCATGTTCGGAACTGTTGAACTGGTATGACGTGGTTTGGTAGATCGGCACCGCGCGGGAGTTGGTGGTGGGGTCTGGCACCTGACCCGCATGGAGGGACAAGGTTTCAAATCCGAGCTTCGGCGATTCATCGGTCACGAGTGATGTCCTTTCAGGAAACAATCGAACGCATAGTCAGGTGTCCCAATCGCGGGACTGGACCCAGCAGGAGCGGCCCGGGACGGCTCATGATTCGCCACCGGGCTCGGTACACAATCGATCTGCCGGGGAGACCCGGTTGAGGAACGAGGTGACCAGTGGGTTGAGCTGGTCCCAGTCCTTCAGGAAGCTGTCGTGGCCGTTGGGCGAGTCGATCTCGGCAAAGGCCACATCGACGTCGAAATAGGCGAGCAGATCACGCAAGCCGCGAATCTCGTCCGGAGCGAACAGCCAGTCCGAGGAGATGGCAATCAGGTCGATCGGGGCGGAGACGGCGGTGAGCCACTTTTCGGCACCACCGTCGCGGGCGACATCGTACATATCCATCGCGCGCGTGAGGTAGAGATAGGCATTCGGGTCGAAGCGGCGGACGAGGGCTTCACCGTGATAGTGCAGGTAGCCCTCGACGTCGTAGGTGGGACCAAACGCCGGATACATGGCCGGCCGGGTGGCGGTGTTCCGTCCGAACCGGCTGCCCAGGCTTTCGCGCGAGTGGTAGGTGGTCATCGCGGCCATCCGGGCGATGGAGAGTCCCTGATGCGGGAACGTGCCGCGCGCAATGTAGTCGCCGCCGTTCCAGTCGGGGTCGGCCATGATCGCGCGGCGACCGAGTTCGCTGTGGGTGGCGATGCCAAGCGCGCTGAGGGACCCACTGGCAGCGATGACGAGTGTGCCGTGGACCATCTCGGGATGGCGGGTAGCCCACTCCAGGGCCTGGAAGCCGCCGATCGAGCCGCCCACCGCCAGCAGCCGGTTGACGCCGAGCCGCTCCACCAATCGCCGTTGGGTCTGGACGATGTCGCCGATGGTGATCAGCGGAAAGGCCATACCCCAGGGTGAGCCGGTTTCCGGATTGATCGAGGCCGGGCCGGTGGTGCCAGAGCAACCACCGAGGACGTTGGCGCAGACCACGAAGTACTGGTCGGTGCAGATCGGGCGACCCGGGCCGACGACCGGTTCCCACCAGCCGCCGTCGCCGCTGGCGAGACTGTCACCGGTCAGGGCGTGGAGGATGATGACGGCGTTGTCTCCGGCGGGATTGAGTCGCCCCCACGTGCGGTAGGCCACGGTGACGTCGGGCAGGGAGCCGCCCAGCTCCAGTTCGACCGCGCCGAGCGACATCGACTGGAGCGAACCGTCTTCGGGTGGCGTGTCGACGGGACGAATCACCCGCAGGTGTCCGCGGGTGGGTGGTGTGGTTGCGCTGGTGGCAGCCGGTTCGTGCAGCATCTGCCCATCTTCCTCACGATACGAGATGCACGGAGAAGAGCGATGCCGAAACCAGATTGGGGTGGGAGAACGGGGAGGAGGAAAGCAGGCAGCGACACGCTTGTGGGGCATAAAAATGCTCCCAAGGGTGCGCCAGGGGAGCGATAGCTATCGCTGATCCCTCATCTCGCAGATCTCTCTGCCGGAGTTGGCACCTTACTTGCGATGACCGCACATGAGCGGTTCGCGTGGCAGGCTGCCGGGCTTCACAGGGCCGATTCCCTCCACCTCTCTGGATAAGGCAGTGCTCTTCAATTGTTGACGGTGATCCTACGAGTGCGCAGGACCGTTGTCAAGGATCGTGGCC
>CAZNQC010000067.1:0-8085 GCA_964574825.1 uncultured Sphaerobacteraceae bacterium
CTGGGGCGTACATCCCCGGCATCTCGGCCGTTTCGCCGCCGAGCAGCGCCATGCCATTCTCGAGGCAGCCATCGGTCACGCCCTGCACCACGGCGGCAATCACATCCGGCTCGATCTTGCCGGTCGCCAGGTAGTCAAGGAAGAACAGGCCCTGCGCACCCAACGCCAGGATGTCGTTGATGCAGTGATTGACGATGTCGCGCCCGACGCTGCGGTGATAGTCGCCGCCCAGCGTGAACGCCAGGTGCAGTTTCGTGCCGACACCATCGGCGCTGGCGACGAGAATCTGGTCGGGGCCGGACGGAATGCGCCAGGTGCCGCCGAAGTGGCCGATTGGGCCGGCCTGGGATCCGAGCGTGGCCTGGGCATTCTCGCGAATCCGGGCGATGGCGGCCATCTTGGCATCGATGTCGACACCGGCAGCCTTGTAGGCACTCTCCGATCCGGTGAGATCGGTCGTCATGGGCGGTCCTCGTGAGTCTGTGGGGGAGGGATGCCGGGCCAGTTCCCGTTCGCTCAAGCGTACCGCGTTTGTTGCCCCATCTGCATCCGAAGGACGTCGTGCGGGAATGGTGAAGCCCCGGCGAAGGTATCGGCCGGGGCTTCATTGATTGCGAAAGAGAGATACGGGATCAGGCGGCGCGGCGCCGATCGAGGAGCCACGCGCCCGCACCGAGGATCGGCAGCGAGATCATCGGCAGCTCGGCCGGGCCCGACCCGTCCTCCGGCGTGGTGGCCGGAGGCGGGTTGGTTGCCGCATCGCCCGAGCCGGTGTTCGGCGGGGTCTGCGGTTCGACGCAGTTCCAGATCCAGACTTCGCTCAGTTTGTTCGCCTGGACGACCACGTCGCCCTGGGCATTGACGCTGTTCGACTCGGCATGGCACCAGGCGCCGTCGACCTCGACCAGCTTGTAGCTGCCCGGCGCGAGGTGCGTCCAGCGGGCGAACCCGTCCGGATTGGCCTGCACCACCACCGGCTCGCCATAGGTCTGGGTTTCTGGATCGTACTTCGCCAGGCTGAACGAGGCGTTCTGGTGGCTGAGACCACATTCCTTCTCGAAGTCGTAGCCCTTCGGCGGGCTCTTGATCTCGCAGACGAACTTGCGCACCAGGATCGTGCCGGTATCCGGTGTCAGCACTTCCGGAATGTTGTGAACGGTACAGGTCAGTGTGTCGCCGTAGTTCAGCTTGATCGTCAGCGAACCGTTGACCGCCTTCCACTGGTCCACCGCATTGTTGGCGAACCCACAGAACAGGTAGTCAGTCGGCGTCGTCAAAGGCCGGTCTTCGTAGATGGTGTAGGTGCCCGGCGTCAGGTTCTCGAAGGTCGCCTTGCCCCGTTCACCCGTGCCGCCGGTGACCGCCTTGGTCGTGACCGGGCCTTCGATGCGGATGGTGATGTTGTTGGTCAACTGCTCGTTGCTGGCACAGCTCTCCATGAAGTCTTCGTAGCGGGTGCCGTTGAAGCTCGGCGAGCAGGTGTACTTGCTGACGTCGATCCTGATCGGGTCCGGCTCGGGCGGCGCGACGTAGTTGATCACGATCACGGTCGTCATCTGGCCGCGGTTCACCCGTACCCGCACCGTCGCCGGGCTCTCGCCGTACTGCGGATCGGTCTGGGTCAGCCGGTAGATGCCCTCCTGCACGGTCACCTGGTATTGGCCATTCGAGCCGGTCTGGAACTGGCCCGGTCCGCCGGTCCCGTTGTCACCGACGAGGGTGAAGACGGCATTGCCGCGTTCGCAGCCGGCCGTGCGGGACAGTTCGGCCGATCCCTGGGCCCCGCCGAAGAAGGACGTGCGTGAATCACCATCGGTCGGACAGAAGAAGTTCTGCACCTGCACCGAGCCAGTGTTGGCCGGTGGCGGTGTTCGCTGGTCGACCACGTTGACGACCTTCGTCTGGCCGGGCCGGACCTGAATGCCGGTCACATCGGCCGACGTCTGGTAGCCATACGGCGCCTGGGTCTCGACCAGCGTGTAGGTGCCCGGTTCGAGCCCGGAGAACGTCACGATGCCGTAGGCGTCGGTACAGCGTGCTCCCTCGGTGTCTTCCTTGAGGTCGAAGCAGGCACCCTGCAGGGCCTTGCCGTCGGTGTTGGTCTTGTTGACTTGCAGGCGCCCCGGCTTCAGGTGGTTTTCGACCGTCACCCGAGTCGTCTCGTTCTGCCGGATCCTCACATCCTGCTGTTCGGCGTATTGCCAGTCGGTCGACGGGGTTACCGTCTCGCGCAGCGTCCAGGTGCCAGTCGGCACGTTGTTGAACGTGATCTGGCCGTCGCTGTTGCCATCGGCTGAGTCGCAGACCTGGAGGGTCACTGCCCGGTTGCCGTCGAAGAGGCGGAAACAGGAGCCTGCCAGGCGGTTGCCGTCGCCGTCGACCTTGGTGACGACGAGCGTGCCGGTCTGGGCTGGCGGCACGGCCCGGTTCTCGACCGTCACGTTCCGCGTCGAACCAGCGGCGATGGTCACATCGCGATCGGCCGATGCTTCGTAGCCCGGCGGCGGCGAGGTTTCGACGAGGGTGTAGGTGCCCGGCACCACGTTCGGGAAGGTGACCTTGCCGTCATTCACGCCATCGTCACCGTCGCAGAACGGGCCGTAGGTGCGGTCACCCTGCAGTTCGAAACAGGCGCCTTCGAGCACCAGCGAGGCGTCGGTGGCGTCGACCTTGGTCACCACCAGGCGGCCTGGCTTCGGATAGTCGATCACGCGCACCGTCTGGTCGGTTCCGGCCACCATCGTCACCGAAACCGGCGACGCGACGTTCCAGGACGGCGATGGTGCGCGCGTTTCAACCAGCAGGTAGGTGCCGGCCGGAACGTTCTCGAACGTCAGGATGCCGTCGTTCGGATTCGCATCGTTCGCATCACAGCGGGTCATGATCGTGGTCTGACCCTGGCGCAGCGCGAAGCACGAATTGCCGAGCGGTTCGTCGTTCGGATCCACCTTCTCGACCGTCAGCGTCGACGGCTGTGGCAGCGCATCGAGCCGGATTTCATAGGAAGCATTGCCGCCGCCTTCGACGGTGATGGTGCGTGCGGCGGCGGTGTTGAACCCCGGCGGCGTGGTCGACATCGTCAGCGTGTAGTCGCCCGCCGGCAGGTTGGTCAACTGGATGACGCCGGCCTGGGCATTCAGGTCGCTGGCATCGTTGTCGCAGGCGGTCAGATCGGCCGGACCAGTCAGGTTGTAGCAGGCGCCGCCCAGCCGCTCGTTGGTGGCGTTGTTGCGGGTGATGAGTTCGAGCGAGCCGGTTGCCGGTTCATCGTCCAGCACCACCGTGATCACACCCTGGTTGTCCTCGTCACCAGTCACGGTCACGTTCGGGGTGTCGGAGCTCTGGTAACCCGGAATGCCCGCTGTCGATTCGGCCGTCAGGGAGGCCGTGTACGACCCCGCCGGAACGTCGTTCAGCTGAATCGCGCCATCGGCCGGGTCGCTGTCGCCGGATCCGTTGTCGCAGACCGGGCCAACCACGACCGCGTCGTTCTGGGCCAGCTGGACGCAGCCGCCCGCGACCGGTTCGGCATCATTGGTCTGGACCAGGATCAGGAGGTTCCCCGTTTCTGGCGGCAGGAGTTCCAGGTTGAAGGTCAGTTCGGTCACCTGACCGGGCGAGACATCCGCCTGCTGCTCGCCTGGGGTCGCGTAGCCCTCCGGATAGGTGGTGAGGATCGCGTTGTAGGTTCCCGGCGCAACGCCGTCGAGCTGGATCACGCCAATCATCGGATCGGTGTCGTTCGCATCGTTGTCGCAGACGGTCGTCAGGTCGATGAGTTGGAGGCAGGTGCCGCCGAGTGCGCCATCGGGCCCATTGACGGTCGCCCGCACCGTGCCATTCGCCGCTTGCAGGTCGAAGTTCACGTTCGCCGTTTGATCGGCCGTGACGGCAATTGGCTGGGCATCCGGCGCCTGATATTGCTCCGGTACGTTGGAGAGCGACGCCTGGTATTCACCGACCGGCACGCCCTGGACGAGAATCACGCCCGCGTTGCCGTCCTGGTCGCCGTCGCCGTTGTCACAGACTGGCGCTCGCTCGCCGAGCACCAGGCAGGTTCCTTCGACCGCCGAGCCGTTGGCCAGGATCGTTGCCTGCACCGCGCCGGTTTGCGGCTGGTGGGCCACGTAGATCGGGTCGTTGTCACCCGCCGCGATCGTGATGTCCTGCGGATCGACCTGCAGGAAGCCAGGCGGCGGCTGCGTTTCGACCAGCGAGTAGTCGCCCGGCACGATGCCGGTGAAGGTGGCGAAGCCGTCGTTGGCGATACCGCCATTCGTATCGTCGTCGCACTGGGCGGCCACTTCGGTGTCACCGCTCATCAATGCCCAGCAGGCACCGCCAATCGGATTGCCGTCGGCATCGGTCGCGATGATCTGGATCGTGCCGGTCTGGGGCGTCAGCGCGAGCACTTCTTCGGTGACGAGCCCCGCCGTGATCGCAATCCCGGTCAATCCCTCGCCCGGTTCGTAGCCGCTCGGGACGGCGTCGATCGTCACGTCGTAGGTGCCCGGCGCGATCTCGGCGATCAGGATGATGCCCACGGTCGGGTCGGCATCACCGGCCTGGTTGTCGCAGATCGAACTGGTCACCCCCGCCACGGTGATGCAGGTGCCTTCAACCCCGATTGGCTGGTTCTGGTCATCGAACAGGCTGACTTCCAGGCCGCCCGATTCCGGCGCCTGCGATGCCAGCTGAACCTCGGTGAGCTGGCCTTCATTGACCGTGACGTTCGGCCATTCGGCTTCGGTCAATTCATCCGGTCCGGACGTCACCTCGAAGGCATAGGTTCCGACCGGAACATCGCCGAGCAGAATGGTGTCGTCGCTCGGGTCCTGGTCGTTCTCATCGTTGTTGCAGCCGCTCGGCGGGTTCCGCATGCCGATGCCGCCGGTGGTGTTGAGGGCCACACAGACCTGCTCGCCACCCGTGTCGACGCCGGCGAGATTGACGATTACGCCGGTGGTGTCGCCCGGCTCCTCGGTTGGTTCTTCCGTCGCCGGTTGTTCGGTCGGCTCTTCGGTCGGTTGTTCGCCACCCTGGGCGGTCAGCGTGACATCAGTCTGCTGATTGGGCTGGATGACGATATCGTCCTGCGAGACAGGCTCGTAGCCATCGACACTGCCTTCCTGTCGCAGGTCGTAGGTGCCAGCTGGGACGCCATAGAGGCCGGTCCGCCCGTTGTTCGGATTCTGGTCCATGTCCGGCGTGTCGCACGACCGGGCTATGGCTTCGCCGATGTCGTTGAACAGTTGGAAGCAGGCGCCGCCGATCGGATTGCCATCGCCGTCCTGCAGCGTCACCACCAGATCGCCCGGTTGGGCCGGGGTTTCGGTTGGCTCTTCGGTTGCCGGTTGTTCGGTGGGGACTTCCGTCGGCTCCTCGGTGGGTTCTTCCGTAACTGGGACCTCGGTCGGTTCTTCCGTGGCTTCACCGGCCGGCTCAATCGTCAGGTTGAGCAGATCGTCGGCGGTGGTGATTTCGACATCCTGGTCCGCGACGGTCTGGTAGCCATCCGGCGTCTGGGACATGTGGAGCGTGTACGTCCCGACCGGGATCTCGTACATGCCGACCTTGCCGTTGAAGGGGAAGCGGTCGATCCCATCATCGGTATCGCAGGCCTGCTTGACGACGTTGCTGTCCTGCACCAGTTCCCAGCAGGCGCCTCCAACAAGGTTGCCCTGCGGATCGTAGAGATCGACCTGCAGGCTGCCAGTCTCCGCGGCCTGCTCGGTTGGTGTTTCCGTTGCCGGTTCTTCCGTCGGTTCCTCGGTCGCGGGCTCTTCGGTGGGTTCCTCGGTCGGCTGCGTCACCGCCGCGCTTTGGAGCGTGACGTCGACTGTCTGCCCGCCTTCCAGTGTGAACTGCACATCCTGCGCCGGTTCGTAGCCGTCAGGTGTGCGTGACTCGTGCACCCACCAGGTGCCGGCCGGCACATCGAAGAAGCCGGTCCGGCCGTCGTCGGCCACGTCACCGTCCTCGTCGCAGGCTTCCTGCGTGATGGCGTTGCCGCCGTCATCCTGGATCACGAAACAGGCGCCACCGACCGGATTGCCCTGGTCGTCCAGGCGCAACACCACCACGTTGCCGGTTTCTTCCTGTGGCTCCTCGGTTGGCTGGACGTCGATCCGGACTACTTCATCGATCTGGTTGCCGTCGCCGTTAACGGTGATCGGCGTGTCCTGTGCGCTCGGCAGGTCGGCCGGGCCTTCGGACTGGTGCAGGATGTAGTCGCCCGGCGGCACACTGTCGAAGGCCGTGCGGCCGTTTCCGGGGTTGGTGTCGCCGAAGTCGGCCCGATCGCAGGATTCCTGGACCACGTTGTTGTTCTGGATCAGCTGCCAGCAGGCATTGCCGATCGGGTTGCCGTTCTGGTCTTCCAGGGTAACGACCATCGCGCTCGGGAATCCACTTTGGTCGATCCCGTCGTCGCTGCCGTCGTCCTGGCCGACATCGATGATGCCGCCGTTGTCGTCGTCGGCTCCATCATCGATGTCGGATTGGTCGTCACCCTGACCATCATCAGACCCATCATCGATGTCGCTCTGATCGTCACCCGTCTGGTCGTCGCCATCGTCGCCCGGAAGGTCTTCCCCACCACCAGCGGGCTGGAGTTGCACCGAGTTGTCACCGTTCTGCAGGTCGACCGTCTGTTCCGGGAGGGATTCCTGGCCGGCCGGCGCCTGAACCTCGGCCAGGGTGTAGCTTCCCGCGTTCATGCCGTTGGGGAAGGTCATCGTGGCCGTGCCACTGCCATCGGCGCACGCCTGGTTGACCAGGCCACTGCCACCGTAGAGCTGGTAGCAGCCGCCACCCACCGGGGAACCGTTCTGGTCGAGACGCTGGATCGTCAACGTGCCATAGGGGAGACCCTGGCTGTTGACGACGTTGCCGTTCGAGTCCAGCGAGATGCGGGTCCATCCTGGCGAGAGGGATGCCTGGCCACCGCCCACGGCCTCACCGTTGGCCACCAGTTGCACGGAAGTGCTGCCACCCTGCGACTGGACCAGGATGTCGAGCGTGCCGCCGCTCGGGGTTGGCACGAAGGTGCCGAGATCGGTCTGGACGCTATAAATCGCATCCACACCCTGTGATGACGTCTGGTTGGTGTGTGAGTCGTACTGGAAGAATGCTCCCGCCTGGCCATCGCCAACGGAGAAGCCGTCTGGTCCGCCGAAAATCAGCTGGTTCCCATTCTGGTCGTTGACGGCGAACTGCACGGAATACGAACCGGGCGCAACCGGGAAGGTGCCGCTCCAGATTCCGCCGTTGTTGGTGAGTGCGGAGGCACCACAGGAGGGATCCCAGTCTCCACAGCCGAGTTGCGACTGGAAGTCGCCAAAGGCGATCACCTGCGTCACTCCGGCCGGGACATTCTGGGAACTGGTCACTGGTGCCAGCGGTCCGGATTGACCCGGTGCTGCCAGCAGGTCGTTGCTGGTGATTGGCAACAGGAGTCCAAGGAGCAAGGCCAGCGCCCCGGTCAGGTGAACCCACCAGCCGGTTCGATCCAGTTTGATCCGCTGCCGCCGGCGTTTGGCTGTGGTCCCGCCGGAAAGAATGGTTGAACCTTCGTCTCGCGCCCGCATCGACGTCCTCCGTCCTGTGCTGGTTACCGCTTGCTCGTTCAATCGGGGTAGGAGCGGCAGACGACTCCTGCCATGCTGGTTTGTCAGGTTGTTGGGTTGAGAGTACCCCTCTCCGGGCGACATTGCACGCATGATGCGCCAGACCTTGGATAGCCACGAGCAGGGTTTCCTGCACCGTGGCGGCGGACGTTGCATGGCCCGGTGGCCGCCGATCCCCTCGTCCGCAATCTGCTACGGACTGGCAGGTGGCGGCGAGGGAATCGGCAAGAGGCGTGGCACGGTGGGAAGGGGTGGAGTGGGAGAACGGAACGTGTGCCTCTCGCTCATCACGACGCATGGCGGGCACGTTTGGTTACGTTCGCCGAGGGTGATCCCGATGCAGGAAAGGTGAGATGGGGGCGACCGACCCACGACGACGATTGGCAATCGGTGAACGGGTCTGCCCAGGGTTGGTCTGGTCGGTCACAATCATTCCGACAAGTGGGCACATCGATCT
>CAZNQC010000067.1:8185-9872 GCA_964574825.1 uncultured Sphaerobacteraceae bacterium
GCGATCGCCAGCTAGCCCTCAATCGAGCCAGAACGGTCCGATGGCGCCCCGATGTGGGCGCCTTTGGCGTTTGGCGCGCACTGATCGACGATCCTCCCGGGCGGTTACATTTCGACTCGCGTCCTGGGAGGCTCCCCACACGGCACGTTCAGGTCCGCCATCAACTCGGCCAGTGACCCGGCCGTCGCGTCCTCACCCGGGCGGGCAAGAAAAACGTGCGTGATCCCGATCTCCTGTAGCTGGGCGATCATCCGTCGCACCTCCGGGATCGAGCCTGCCACCACCAGTTCGGCCATCAATTCGGTCGGAATCGCGGCCCGGGCGGCGTTCAGGTCACCACCTCGCCGCAGGTCGCCGAATCCCCCTCCTTGTGACAGGATCGTCCCGGTGTTCATGGTCTGGCGCACGTCCGCAATGATCCGCTCCACATCGAACTGCTCGGAATCCAGCAATCGCTCCATCCCCGGCAGGGTATGAATCATGGCGACCGTTGATTTTCGCTGTTCGTAGAGTGCTTCCGGGTCGTCGGTGATCGTCACCGCCGAGCGCGAGTAGAACTGCAGGGTATCTGGATCGCGCCCCGCTTCCGCGGCCGCCGCGCGCACGGTGCTCACCGCGTCACGCAGGAAGCCAAACGAGGCCAGGTCGTTGAAGATCACGCCATCGGCGTATCGCCCGGCCAGGCGCAGCGCCATTGGCCCGACGGCTGCCAGGTAGATCGGGACGCGTCCGGCCAGTGGACGAATCACTCGCTCCCAGTCGCTCACCGCGAACTCGGTCGCCTCGGCATCGCTGGTCGCCCGCATGTCTGACGACCACCACTGGTCCAACAAATCGAAGGTTTCCCGCAGCGCTCGGACCGGTTTGCCAACCGATATGCCCAGTGCCTCCCGATACCACTCTTCCTGGCCGCGACCGAGTCCCAGGAAGGCTCTGCCATCACTCAGCAGGTCGAGCGTCGTGGTCGAGGCAGCCAGCAAGGCGGGATGCCGGTAGTAGGGATTGGTCACCCCGGTGCCGAGCCGGATCCGCTCGGTTTCTCGCGCCATCGCCCCCAGCACCGAGAAGGCATCCCAGCCGTCCGGGTCTTCCAGGCACCAGAGGCTCTCGACGCCAGCCTGGTCAGCCATCCGGGCCAGGTCAAGGGTGCGCTCGATCGCGTCGCGAACGGTCTGGCGGTCTCCGCGGCGTTGTGCGCTGGACCATTCACCCGGTCCAGCATCCAGGGCAAAATGCATACCGGGTTATCGAGCGCGATAGTAAATCAGCACACCACCCTGGCGTTCGTCGCCGTGGCCCTCAACCCGGCCCGTCTGGCCATCGTGCATCTCGTAGTCGTCACCGCGATGCAGGCTGGCTGCGGTGTCCTTGTCCACCAGCGTGGCGAACATCGAGTGCTTGGCGCAGGCCCAGACGTGATCGAAGCCGTCGAGCGGTCGCATGCGATGACGATCTCGCGGATGGCGACGACCGACTTCACACAGGGGGTTGGGGCCGGAACTGCTGGTTGACGAAGATTCCATGGAAACCGGGTTACTCCTTGCAAACCGTGCGTGAGCAATATGTTGCTCGTGAAAGTATCGCCGATTCGAGAGGGTCAGTTCCTCATCCGCTGGGCGGATGCTGGGCGAGAGGTGCGTTGGAGGAATGGGATCGGGAGTAGGCCCGGTAGATGCTGGGCCGACCT
>CAZNQC010000067.1:9972-11070 GCA_964574825.1 uncultured Sphaerobacteraceae bacterium
CAGTGCTGTGGATCCGCCATACGTGCCCGGCAACGGATGATACTCAACATCGTCGTAGCCAAACGCCCCCGGGCCAACCGTGGCCAATCCCACCTCGGTTCGCAGCGCGACCGGTGCTGGAATGCCGATGACGGTGGTTCGCAGCCCGTAGCGGATGATCTCGGTGGTCAATGGCTCACCGGAATCGGCATCGACCAGGCAGATCAGGTCTGGCACGACGGCCAGCACCCGACCGTCACTGGTGCGGGCGATCAGGTTCTCGTTCTGGAAATCGATCCGCACCGTCGTCCCCACATCGGCTCCCATGCCCTCGATCGTCACGACGCCCCGCGCGAAGCCACCCGTCATCTCCCGCCGGACATCGGTGACCTTGCCGGAAAAGAGCGGCTGGCCACCGGTTGCGGAGCAAATCGCGTCGATGGGGTTGGTGTGGCCTGCTCGTGCCGCCCTGACACCTGCGCCAAGCCGGATCGCGAGGGAGAGGGTGCCAGGAATTGCCGCCGCCTTGATCTGGGCTCCTGTCATGGGCGGGAAGGCATAGCCTGCCCTCCCACCCATCTGGATCGCCACGACCCGGGCGTACCGCTCCAGGGTCTGGGCGTCCCGGATGTTGTTCAGCACCATCGTTTCGCCATGGTAGTTGGCGAAACCGGCCGGGGACGGGGCGTAGCCAGCCATCATGAAGGTCTTCATCTGGAGTTCGGGAAAGGCGCGGCCCATGCCGTCACCATCGATCACCGGAATCCCGGCCTGGGCGGCGACCACCATTGGAATCGTGGAATTGCTGCCGCCGATCTCACTTGGAATCAGGTGGGTGAACGTGCGTCCGAGATGTGCCTCCAGGGCGCGCAGGGCATTGAGCGCTTCATCGGCCCGAATCAAGCGTTCCACGGCAATCGTTGGCGACCCCATTCCACCCACACAGCAAACGAGGGCGTGATCCGGGACCTCGTCCGCGGACACGACTTCGATCGTGCGCCCTTCTTCGAGGAAGGTCCGGGCGATCAACTTGCCCAGATAGGGATTGCCGCCGCCACCGGTCCCCAGAATCCCGGCCCCAATCGCAAGCTGTTCCAGATGTTCGGTCGTGACGTTCCA
>CAZNQC010000067.1:11170-15727 GCA_964574825.1 uncultured Sphaerobacteraceae bacterium
CCAGAATCCCGGCCCCAATCGCAAGCTGTTCCAGATGTTCGGTCGTGACGTTCCAACTCATGGTTGATGCTCGCTCTTGTCTCTCTGTCGGTCAGCAGGAGATGTTGGTTATGAGGCGACGATCGGCCTTCCGTGGAGCGTCACTCTGAACGACGTGAAGAGTCCCCGCGCGAAGCGCATCGAGCGTCAGCTCGATCCTGGAGGGTAAATCACGCGACAGATCGTTGCGGAAAGACTGCCGAGGGTCGCCGATTCCCTGGAGATTGTGGCAGATCGCATTGTCAGGCTGCCTCATTGCTTCTTCGAATGGTGGCATCCCAGCGAGGCATCACCCTGTACCATCCGGTCACCTCCCCGTATCATGTCGCCACCATCGAACGACCCAGCCCACAGCCACCACCCGCCGGAGGAAGAAGCCCGTGATTGCCAGCGCCAGCGAGATCAGGACGGTCGCCGTCATTGGGGCGGGAACGCTCGGTGCCCAGATTGCGGCGATGACCGCCGGCAGCGGGCGACAGGTCCTCCTCTACGATGCCGCACCCAACGCGGCCTCCGCCGGGATCGGGCGATTGCGCTGGCTCCTGGAGCCGGTGATTGACGAAGGCCGGCTCGACTGGGATCTGGATGAGGTCCTGGCCCGCATCATCCCGGTCGACAGCCTCGCCGAGGCAGTCCAGCCCGCCGACCTCGTCATCGAGGCCGTCCGCGAGGACCTGGAAACCAAACGCACGGTCTTCACCGAAATCGGGCGGCTCAACCCTGGCGCACTCCTGGCGACCAACAGCTCGTCGCTCCCGTCCAGTGGGCTGGCCGATGTCGTGCCCGATCCGGGCAAGCTGGTCAATCTCCACTTCTTCTCCGAGTTCTGGATTCGCTCCTGCGTTGAACTGATGGGCTGTGGCCAAACCACTCCCCAGACCATGGACATTCTCGCCGAGTTCGGACGGTCCCTTGGGCTCTACGTCGCGGTTGTGCGCGGCGAGAGCAAGGGGTTCATCATCAATCGGGTCTGGCGAGCGGTGAAGCGCGAATCGCTCCGCGTGGTCGACGAAGGGCACGCGGACCCCGAGGATGTCGACCGGCTCTGGGCCTTCTTCTGGGGTATCGATTACGGACCGTTTGGCATGATGGACGGCATCGGCCTCAACGTCATCGCCGACATCGAGGATACCTACATGGCGGTCAGCCAGGACCCCACGGACCAACCGTCGAAGGTGCTCCACAACCTGGTCGACGCTGGCCATCTGGGCGTCAAGACCGGCCAGGGGTTCTACACCCACCCGCATCCGTCCTATCAGCGACCCGGCTGGCCTCGCGAGTCCGAAGACTGAGAATCTGGCCCGATATCATGCTGTCCGGGGTGTACGAACGAGCAATTTCGCCGGAGGGTGGCGAGATTTCGGCCCTTCGATGCGTTCGATAGGTACGGTCCGACAGATGGCATCAGCACCGGTCACTCAGCCACCTCGTTCGATCGCCGTCGACATCCTGCTCATCGGAGGTCCAGCATGTCTGCCGTCACGCACTCCCTCGTCCCGATGCCTGCCTCAATCTCCACCGCTTACGAACCATTACCCCCATTGTCCCGGCATTCTCCCGCCCGGCCGCTGGGGAAAAGTCGGTCACACACAGCCCATGGAATCAGGGATCCTCGCAATACCCCAATTCTCCCGGGCAGTTTTTGGGTTTTCACGCCACCGGTCGCCAATTGGCCCGGGAGCGGACAGAATGGTTGGGTCTCAAGCAACCTCGCCTCACAGTCCCCGCAGGAACTGTTCGGTCAGGTCCAACCCTTCGCGGAAGACCTCGGGCCGCTGGCCGATCCCGATCCGCAGGTGACCTTCGAGGCCGAAGGCGGTGCCCGGGGCCAGCATCACCCCGGCCTCCTCGGCCAGGCGGTTGGCCAGCGTCACCGAATCGAGCTCCGCCGTGTAGGTCATCATCGCCAGCAGTGCCCCACGCGGTTCCTGCCACCCCACGAGATCCGCATTGGCGGCAAACCACGCCTTGGCCGTCGCCAGGTTTTCGGTCATGATCGCCTGATTCCGCGGCATGATCCGGTCCCGATGCTCGATCAACGCGCAGGTGATGGCGTCGGAAATCTTCATTGGCGAAAGCGAAATGTAGTCGCGCAGCGCCCAGGCGGCCTGGGCCACGTCGGAGTTGGCTGCGAACCAACCGATCCTGAGCCCTGGCATGCCGAACGGCTTCGATACCGTGCCGACACTGATCGTCTTCTCGTAGCGGTTTCGCGTCGGCTCCACCAGCTTTTCGCCACCTGGGAACTCCAGCCAGCGATAGGCCTCGTCGGAGAGGATCCAGGCATCACGTTCGCGCGCCAGCTCGATCACGCGGTCGAGTTGGTCGCTGGTCAGAATCGCCCCGGTCGGGTTGTGCGGCGTATTGATGATGATTGCCTTCGTGTCCGGCCGCAACAGGGCTTCCAGCCGATCGAGGTCGTAGGCAAACCCACCTCCTGGCTGAGCGAGATCCCACAGGTCCACCTCGGCGCCAATCGCCCGGGGCACGCTTTGCAACTGCTGATAGGCAGGCGACACCACCACCACGTGATCGCCGGGTTCCAGGATCGAGTTCAGCGCCAGGAAATTCGCTTCAATCGCCCCAGTCGTCACCAGCACGTCATCGGGCGTCACGCCGCGGTACGTGTCGGCTAGCAGCGATCGCAGTTCCATCGTCCCCCGCGCTTCGGAATAGCTCTGTGGCATCGTCCGGATCCGCTCTTCCAGCGCCGGACCATCATCCGGGCCAAGCAAGGCCGAGAGATCGGCAATCGACAGGGGCAGGATGCCGCTTTCGCAAATGTCATGCGTGACCAGCAATTCCCAGTGCGACATCCAGCGCTCGAGTTCGAAGCGTTCGATCTTCATAATGTGAATCCTTGGCAGGATGAGCCGGAGTAGAGCTTCCGGCAGACGGTCAGGTTCGAGTCATCTCTGCCGAAATCAGAAGGCAGAGGCGAGTTGCCGTGCAGAGCTGAGGACATGGCGACAAACAATAGGGGCCGACCTGCCGATCCTGACCAGGGCTCTCCACTGACAGAATTGGCTCGGCGGTGTCGGCCCGTCCCCTCTAACGCTATACGGTTCGTGTCTGCGATGACTGCCGCCAGGCGCCGCCGTGGCTTCGCACACGGGTTCCGGCGTTCATCAGCAGCCCGCTGCCCAACAGCGCCACGACGCCCAGGCCGATTCCAACCCAGAACACACGTTCATCGTCATACCGATCGAGCGACCAGGCAACGGCCAGCGGCAGGAACCCACCGACAACCGCCCCGAGATTGGTGACCAGCCCTGTCGCAGCAAGATCCGATGTGGTGGCGATGCGCATCAGGTAGGGGGCATTGGCGGCCGACCCGGCGGCGGTGGCGAGGCCCAGGAGCACGAATCCCAACCCGAACCCCAGCCAGGGATCGCGGCTTGCCGTGAATCGGTCGGTGAAGGCACTGGTCGTCACCAGCGAAGGAATGGCCACGATCCACACCAGCAGCGCCAGGCGACAGAGGGCGGCAAGCTGGAACACCATTCGCGCTCCAACCCGATTGACCACCCATGGCCACAGCCAGGAGCCAATCACCTGCCCCACGGCCCAGGCCGCGAAGGCAACGCCGATCAGGTAGATGTCCACGCCGATGGTGGTGAAGCCAAACACGATCAGGAATGGGTCGAAGGCCGCAACGCTGGCCAGCAGCAGCCGATAGAGCATCAACCGGCGCACGGCCGCATTCCGCAGGGCCGATCGCATGCCCTGCCACAGAGCCGAGCCGTCCACACCCGGCGAGATGCTCGCTCGCCCGAACAGCATCAGGGCCATGAACCACGTTGCACCGAGGGTGCCAAGCGCGGAGAGCACCAGCACGCCGCGCAGATCGGTTGCCAGGGTGGTGCTTCCCTCGAACAGCCGGAACACCAGCCAGGCAGCCCCAAGGGTCACCAGTGCAGCCACCAGGTGTCGCCACCGGAGGTGACGCAGGCGGCCGCCCCGGGCCAACAGGTTCAGCTCCGCGGGCGCCGCCGATTGGGAGGTCAGCGCTCCAGCCGCCTGGTAGACGATCCAGGCTGAGACCAGCAAGGCCAGCATTCGGTCAGCCGTCAGGTCGGTCACGTTGAGTCCGACCCAGCCGATCGTGCCGATTGCCAGCAACCGCACCAGCAGGGCGATCCAGGTTACGGCCCGCAGGGATTGGGTGAAGCCACGGATCAGGGTCAATACCAGCGGCGCCGCGGACCAGGCAACTACACTCGCCACCAGAAAGGTGGCCATTTGCATGCTGGTCCCGCCAATCAGGTAGACCAGTGCCGGAAAGAAGATCACCGGGTGCAGCAGGGCATCGGTTACCGTCTGCAGCCCGGCGCTGGCCGTGAAGAACCACGGTGCCCACGAGTTGCGGCTCGATTGCAGGGTTGGTCGTCGACCTCGGATCACGCGTCCTCCATACATGGCTCACCTGGCGAAACTGGGATGCCGTTCGCGGTGCAAACGCCAGGCTGGCGATAGTATAGGTGCCGTTGACCGTGCCTCCGCTATCGCTTGCCAAAC
>CAZNQC010000068.1:0-15722 GCA_964574825.1 uncultured Sphaerobacteraceae bacterium
GTCGTCGTCATCGTCGCTGTTATCGTGCCGGTGACCGTTCAGCGGACGGCTCCGGCCCGCCGCCATCGAGGCCCGCTTGTAGGAGATGTGGTGCACGCTGGGATGCTGCCGCAACTGCGACACCATCTCCAGCACGGCCTGCTGCGAATCGGCCAGCACCGTCAGGTCCACGGTATCGTGATCGCCATCGGGCGACCGGTCGAACAGCATCGTCTTCAGCCGAATGGGCCCGGCGCTGTTGGAGGCGAACTGGATGCCGGCCAGCACGTCGTAGCCCGGCTCAACTTCCAGGAGCACGCGGTGCTGCCGGGCATGCTTGGCGAAAAACCGGTACTCCAGCGGCTTGAATCCGGCCTGCACCAGCAGCATGAAGAACGTGCCGACAATGGCCGGGGCGAAGAGTCCACCACCGGCCGCCAGGCCAACCCCGGCCACGGCCCACAATGTCGCGGCAGTCGTCAGACCCCGGATGGAGTTGTCGCGGAAGATGATGACCCCGGCCCCCAGGAACCCGATGCCGCTGACCACCTGGGCGGCGATCCGGCTGGGATCGAGCGATCCCTGGGTGCCGTCCGCCGGCAGCGGAAACCCGTAGGTGGACACGATCATGATCAGCGCCGAGGCCACCGCCACCAGCGCGTGGGTACGCAGACCGGCGGCCCGGTCCAGCCGTTCGCGTTCCAGGCCGACCAGGCCACCGAGCAACGTGGCCATCGCCAGGCGCAGGCAGAGATCCCAGAAGGGCAGTTGGCCCCAGTCCTGGTCGATGGTCCAGGCCCAGTCGAGGTTTGTCATCCAGTCAGGCATGTGCAGATATCCAGTACCAGCGGCCGCTTCATTGGAAGCAGCCGCAAGAGTCGCATCACAAGCAAACAACGTTAACATTTCGCACGCACAGTCATGCACATACGTTCAGAACGCAGCGCGGAACGATGTCCGGTCTCACCGGGGCGGGAAACTCAGGGTGTGGCCGGGGTGCAGGTCGCGTCAGTCTGGGCGCCGGGGCGGTCGTGTTCCACCACGAACGAGGTCAGGGTGAACGCGTCGGCCGCAGGGTCCGAGACGTTGGGGAGCACGCGGTAGGTGGCCTGCCACTGGTTGGGGGTCACCGTGCAGAGCACGTAGCCGCGATGGTTGTCGAAGAGGTGGTTGTGCGGGTTGCCGTTGCGCTGGCCACACTCGGTCGTGAAGCCGCCGGCCTCCTCCAGTGGCTCATCACCGTTCGACGAGATCGAGGTCCCCACGAACTCAGTACCATACACGGTCGCATCGCTGGTGTCGTCCCAGTCGCGCTTCAGGTCCCATACATAGTTGGCATGCACGTCACCGGTAATCACCACCGGCGCGAAGCCGCGCGCATCGGCGGCATCGGCCATGGCGGTCGCCACCAGGTCCCGTTCCCAGGCGTAGCCGTCCCACTTGTCCATCTCCTTGCCGCCAAAACTCTGCACCTCGGGCGCGGAGTCGTTGTCGATCCGGGCGAACGGCACCTGCTGGGCGAGGACGGACCACCGGGTGTCGGTCTGGTCGAAGCGGTTCAGCAACCAGTCGCGCTGGCGTTCGCCGAGCAGGGATCGGGCGGGATCGAGCGAGTCGGGGCAGAAACCGTCACCGTTCGCCCGCATCTCGTCATCGCAGAGGGAGCCCTGCACCGTGCGGTATTGCCGCGTGTCGAGCAGGTTGACGTCCAGCAGAGTGCCGAACGTGCGCGAGCGGAACAACTGCAGGTCTGGGCCCTGCGGAATGGAGTCGCGGCGGACCGGCATGTGTTCGTACCAGGCCTGGTAGGCCGCAGCCCGGATGGCGAGCAAGCCCTGGGCGGCCGGGGAGTCGCGCACCACGTTGCCGAAGAAGTTGTTGAAGACTTCGTGATCGTCCCAGACCACCAGCCACGGGGCAATCCGGTGGGCTTCCTGCAGGTTGGGGTCCAGCCGGTAGAGGGCGTGACGGAGGCGATAGCCGGTCAGGTCGTGCGGTTTCGACCGGGCAGGACCCGGGATCTCCAGGTCGCGCAACTGGTTGCCATAGCCAATGTTGTACTCGTAGATGTAGTCGCCGAGGTGGATCACCAGGTCCGGATCCTGCGTCACCAGGTCGCGGTAGGCGGTGTAGAGGCCCTGGTCCCACCGCTGGCAGGAGGCGAAGGCGAAGGTCAGCTTGTCCACCGCGGCGCCCGCTGCCGGGGCGGTGCGCGTGCGGCCCACCGGACTCTCCTCGGTGCCGCTGGTGAAGCGATACCAGTAGGGGCGGTCGGGTTCCAGGCCGCTCACCTCCACGTGGACCGCGTGGCCCCAGGCCGGGTCGGCGAGGGTCTCCCCTTGCTGAACGATGGTGGCCATCGATTCATCACTGGCCACCTGCCACCGCACGCTGACCGGTTGCTGTGGCATGCCGTAGCCGTCATCGAGGGGCCGGGGCGCCAGGCGGGTCCAGAGCACCACGCCATCCGGCAACGGCTCGCCAGACGCGATACCCAGGGTGAACGGGTTCTCGCCATAGACCGGCGTCGCAAGCGGCGCGTTGGGGGTTTGGGCGAAGAGCGGTTGCGCCGCCAGGGACCCCGCGGCGGCGCTTCCTCCGAGCACGAAGGTCCGGCGATTGAACGGACGCGCGGTGGTGGCTTGCTGCATCCGGTGCACGATTTCGGCGTAGCGCATGGGGTCCCTGCTCCTGTGTGTTGGCGAACGTTCCCGGTTGGCGTGCCGGGAGGCGGCTCCTACCCTTTCAACCCGGAGGTGACGAAGGTGTCGATGATCTGGCGCTGGGCCAGCACGTAGAGAATGAACGGCGGCAACGTGGCGATGGTGGCGGTTGCCATCATCGGGCCCCACATCTGGGCCGATTCGGCGTTGCTGGTGAAGAACTGCATACCGGTCGCCAGGGTCTTGGCCTCGAAATCGTTCAGCACCAGCAGTGGCCACAGGTACTGGTTCCACATGCCGAGGAAGGCCAGGATGGTGACCACGGAGATGGCTGGCTTCACGTTCGGCACCACGATTTGCCAGAGCACCTTGACGGTGTTGGCGCCATCGAGCCGGGCGGCATCCAGCAGGTCCTGCGGCAATTGCAGGATGTTCTGCCGCAGCAGGAAGACGAAGAAGGCGGTGGCCGGGAGCGACGGAATGATGACCGCCGCCCAGGTGTTCATCCAGTTCAGCCGCGAGATCAGGATGTAGTTTGGCACCACGGTGACGATGCCGGGCACGATCATGGTGGCCAGCACCATGGCGAAGAAGAATTTGTCGCCCCGGAACTTCAGCCGGGCGAAGGCAAACGCGGCCGGCAGCGAAATGGCCAGCTTGCCGGCCGTGGTGATGGTGGCGATGCCGAAACTGTTCCAGAACCAGCTGGCCACCGGGAAGTAGGTGAACGCGTTGGGGAAGTTCTGCAGCGTCGGGTGATTGGCAACCAGCCGCAGGTCCTTGGTGAACACCTCGTCGGCGGGCTTGAACGCCGTCGAGAGCATCCACAGGAACGGGAACACGGTGAAGGCCACGATGATGATGACGATGATGTGGAGCAGCATGTGCTCCCAGCTCCACCGCCGCCGTGGGCTGTGCTCGGGAGTTGCGACGGCGCTAGCCATAGTGCACATGCCTTTCGACGAACTTGAACTGAATCCAGGTGAGGATGCAGGTGGCGACGAAGACGATCACCGCAACCGCACTGGCTGCCCCAATCTGGAAGAATTGGAAGCCTTGCTGATAGAGGTAGTAGATGATGTTGGTGGTCGAATCGAATGGTCCGCCGTCGGTCAAGACGTTGATCGCGCCGAACACGTCGTCGTTCACCGAGATCACGGTGGTGACGAGCACGAAGAAGAACGTCGGCGAAATGAGCGGGAACCGGATCGACCGCATGATCTGCCAGTTGTTGGCGCCGTCGAGCTGGGCGGCCTCGATGTAGTCCTTGGGCACCCCTTCGAGGGCCGCCAGGTACAGCAGCATGTGGAACCCAAGCGTTTTCCACGTCGCCACGATCACGACAGCCCAGATGGCGGTTTCGCGGTCACTCAGCCAGCGCACCTTGTCGAAGCCGAATTCCAGCAGCACCTTGTTCAGCACGCCCTGGTTGGCATTGAAAATCCAGAGCCACATCACGGCGGCAACCGAGTAGGCAATGATGGTGGGCGAAAAGAGCAGCGCCCGGTAGGTGTTTTGCCAGCGCGAGAGCCGGATCGGCCACAGCAACAGGGCCAACCCCAGCGGCAGGAACACCTGCAATGGAACCAGGGTCACCGTGTAGAACAGCGTTCCCTGGAGGGCGCGAATGAACCGGGGATCATTGGGCAGGCGGGTGTAGTTGTGCCAGCCAACGAAATCCTTGTCGGGCCGCACGAAGTTCCAGTCGAAAAACGACAGGTACGATGAATAGATCAGCGGCCAGTAAATGAAGATGCCAATGAGGAGAATCAGCGGCGCGATGAGCAGGTAGGGCGTGAGGCCCTCGGTCAGCCGATACCAGGTCCACCCGCGTTTCTCGACGACTTGCTGACTTTCCGGCATGGTGGCCTGATGCTGACGCGAAACGGCCATACGAATCCTTGCTCCCCCGCGCGCTGCCGGGAACCGGGGTTATCCCTGGTTCCCGGCGGCGTGGACTGTCATGCGGACTAGCTGATGCCAGTGATGTTCTGGATTTCGGAGAGCGCTTCTTCAACGCCCTCGTCCACCGAGATGTCATTGGCCCACATGCGCTGGATGAAGATGTCCCAGGTGTTCTGGGCTTCCAGGCCGCGCGAGCTTGGCCAGTTCGTCTCCAGCTCGAGACCGTTGTCGAACTGTTCGTAGGCCGGATCCTGGCCCGGCAGCCGGTCGAGCTCGATGTTGGAGATGTTGACGTAGCCCACCTGGTTCCAGAGGCTGTAGCCTTCTTCGCTGGCACAGAACTCGTAGAACTCGATCAGCGCGGGGTACTTCTCCGGGTCGGTGGTGAACGATCCGAGGAAGGAACCACCGGTGGAGGCCACGACTGGCTTGTCGCCGAAGGCGGGCCAGGTGCTGGTGCCCAGCGTGAAGGTGGTGTCGTTGTTGAGGCCACCGAGGGCGGCCACCGAGCCCTGGAAGACGGCGGTGGAACCGGCCACGAAGTTCGGGCGCAGTTCGTCGCTGGTGCCGCGATCGTAGAGATCGGCGGCGTCGAAATCGGCGATGGTCTGGATGGCGGCCTTGGCCTCGTCGCTGGTGAAGCCGAAGGTGCCATCTTCATTCAGCACGCGGCCACCGTTGGACTGAATGATGGTCTGGGCTGGCCAGTCCTTGTTGAAGGAGAGGGCGAGCGCCGCGCCACCGTCAACGGCTTCCTGCAGGGCCGGACCGGCTTCCAGGAAGGAGTCCCAGGTTGCCAGCACTTCGTTCGGGTCGAGCCCGGCTGCTTCGAACGCGTCGGCGTTGTAGTAGAGGATTGGCGTGGAGAGCCCCCACGGGAAGCCATAGACGACATCATCGCGGGTGACCAGCGGCCAGGCCGAATCGGACATCGAGGCCACGATGGCTTCGAACTCGTCCCCGGCAATGTCGGCCAGCGGCGTCACGTTGAGTCCGTCGATGGCGTAGTGCAGGTTGGCCCACGGAATGGTGACCAGGTCCGGCGGGTTGCCAGCGGCGATGTCGGCCTGGGCCTTCTGCAGGGTTTCCTGGTAGTTGCCCGGGGTGAGCGAGGTGACCACGGTCGTTTCGCTCTGGGCGTTGAAGGCATCGATCACCTGGGTCATCGGGTGCGGCTTCTCGGCCGGGGTGCCACCCGGTGGCGTGCCCCAGATGTGATAGATGACGAGTTCGGTCTTGTCGTCCTGCGCAGCCGAGCGCGTGTTGCTGCTGGCGGACGGGGCGGCCTTGGCGGCGGAACCGGCCAGGGCAGCACCGGCGGCCACGGCCGCGGTCTGACCCATCAATTTCCGTCGTGATACCTGTGTCATACCGATCTCCTGCATTTTGGGTGACGTGTTCGTCACCATCAAACGAACTCCACATGAATCATCAGGGGTCCCAGGGTCCAACTCGGTGACACTGCCTCCTCCCAGGGAGCGTCACTTCAGCAGGCTGTAGGCGCCGGCCTGATCCAGCACAACCGACTTCACGATGCCACCGCGGATGGCCGCCTTCAGTGCCACGCCACGATGCGGGCCACTGAGCACGGCCATCACGTCCGGGCACTCTCGCAACTTGTCGAGGCCAATACTGACGATCCGATCGCGCAGGTCCGAATCACACTCGCGGCCGCGTTCGTCAAAGAAGCGCCCGCAGATTTCGCCCACCGCGCCAGCCGCGCGGACTTCCGCCAGTTCGGACGGGGCCAGCACTCCGCGTTCCACAAAGGCCGACTCCTCAAGCGTGCCAAGCCCCACCATGGCCAGATCCAGCGAATCGAAGGTGCTCCAGAGCGCCTTGATTTCGGCGTGCGACAGAAACAGGTTCCGGGCACGCTGGCTTTGGGCAAAGGCGGGCAGGTTGAGGGTGCGAAACGTGCCGTGGAACCGGCGTGCCAGCGTCCTGCTTTGTTCGGACGCATCGATTTGGCCCGGACTGGTGCCGATGGCGCCCATCAACTGGATGAAGGTGGGGCCAGCGGGCCGGTCTTGCGGTTCGATCTGGCGAATGAGATCACCCAGCGTGCGACCACCAGCCAATCCAACGACGCGCCGCTGGGCCACCAGGTCTGCCACGGAAGGCGCGGCGAAGTACCCCACCCCCTTGCGGATGCTGGCCGGGGTGCTCGCCATGGCCTGGATGACGATGGCGGTGCGCAGCCCAAAGCGGTCGATGAGTTGGCGCTCGAGGTCGCGGTCGCGAGGATCGTACTCGTCAACCGAGATCCGCACGATGCCGCGGTCACGGGCAGTCGTGAGCAGGCGTGACACCGTCGAGCGAGAAACGCCATAAATGGACGCAATCTCACTCTGCCCCAGACCATCCAGGTAATACATGCGCGCAACCGATGTCATCAGCGCGCCGTTCTGGTCAGCCAAACGGAAGCCTCCCGCATGCTGCACGACTGTTCATGCACGTTCTTGCATCGTGGTGGCAATCCTGCCGCCGCCGGGCATACGCGTCAATCAAAACCGGGCCACCTGCACAAACGTGCATGCACCATGGTGCATCGCGCACGAGACGCGTGGACCCACGGCCGCGTGCGCGATGCTCTTCCTGCTGATTGTGATGACGCAAAGGGGGGAGGCGGGAGGAGCACCCGGCACCGGGCCAGGCGGTCCTCCCGCCAGGGGGGGCGATCAGCCGCCAGCGACGATCGCTTCGATTTCTTCGAGCGCCTGGGTGACACCTTCCTCAACGGAGATGTCGTTGGCCCACATGCGTTCGCAGTAGACGTCCCAGGTGGAACCGGCTTCGACACCACGGGAGCTTGGCCAGTTGGTCTCGCGAATCAGGCCGTTGTCGAACTGCTCGTAGGCCGGATCCTGGCCATTGAGGCGCGGGAGCTCGTGGTTGGAGATGTTGACGTACCCGGTCTGGTTCCAGAGGCCGTACCCCTCTTCGCTGGCGCAGAAGGCCAGGACTTCGAGCAGGGCCGCGTACTTCGCTTCGTCCTGAGTGAAGATGCCGAGGAACGAGCCGCCGGTGGAGGCAGTGACCGGCTTGTCGCCAAATTTCGGCCAGGTGCTGGTGCCGAAGTTGAACGGCGCATCGTTGTTGATGCCGCCCAGGCTGGCGACACTTCCCTGCCAGACAGCGGTGGTGCCGGCCAGGAAGTTCGGCCGCTGCTCTTCGCGGGTGCCGCGGTCGTAGAACCCTTCCAGGTCGAGATCGGCAATCACCTGCAGCGCCGCCTGGGACTCTTCGCTGGTGAAGCCGAAGGTGCCATCGTCGTTCAGCACGCGGCCACCGTTGGACTGAATGATGGTCTGGGCCGGCCAGTCCTTGTTGAACTGGAGGGACAGCACCGCGCCACCCGACTGCTCCAGCAGGGCCGGGCAGGCAGCCTTGAACGAATCCCAGGTGTCGAAGGCTTCGGCCGGATCAACACCCGCCGCTTCGAACAGGTCGGCGTTGTAGTAGAGGATCGGCGTGGAGAGGCC
Organism: uncultured Sphaerobacteraceae bacterium; assembly: GCA_964574825.1. Classification (GTDB taxonomy): domain Bacteria; phylum Chloroflexota; class Chloroflexia; order Thermomicrobiales; family UBA6265; genus JACCYX01. Next base: position 8,033 of record CAZNQC010000068.1, read on the forward strand.
CCACGGGAAGCCGTAGGCGACGTCGTCGCGCGTGACCAGCGGCCAGGCGAGTTCCGACATGGATGCCTGGACTTCTTCGAACTGGTCACCGGCAATGTCGGCGATGGCTCGGATGCCCAGGCCATCGATGGCGTAGTTCAGGAAGGCCCAGGGCACGCTGACGAGGTCCGGCGGGTTGCCGGCGGCGATGTCGGCCTGGGTCTTCTGCAGCGTTTCGTAGTAGTTACCTGGCGTGAGCGAGGTGAGGGTGACGGTATCGCTCTGGGCGTTGAACGCGTCGATCACCTGGGTCATTGGAGCTGGCTTCTCGGCCGGCGTGCCCCCCGGTGGCGTGCCCCAGATATGGTAGATGACGAGTTCGGTCTTGCCGTCCTGCGCGGCATGCTGCTGGCGGATGCTGGTGGACGGGGCAGCCTTGGCGGCGGACCCAGCCAGGGCGGCACCGGCGGCCATGGCCGCGGTCTGTCCCATCAATTTTCGTCGTGATACCTGGCCCATGAATCTCCTCCTGAAACGTACGATGCCCAGCCGGGCACCGATCTGCATCGGTCTGTTTCGCCATGGACATAACGACCCGGGACCCCGATATCCGGGGCGATCGAGCCATGATCTGGTCCACAGGTGACAGATGTACCTCCACGCTATCCACGGATGCTGCGGCTGTAAACCGAAAACGCTCGCACATCCGTGCATGCACCATCGTGCCGCAGCGGGGCGGCGGAGATCGTTAAGGCGGGATGTGGCGCGGATTGTCTCTTTGTGAACGCCGGGACTGGGACAACAGGAATCGCATCGACTCCGGGTGGATTGACATTCGGCTTGCGAAGATCGTCTGGATGGAGGGGGAGCCCAGCGAGCCCGGGCGAGCGTGTGGCTGTCCGGACTGATTCCCCAGATTCCGGAAAGCAGGCTGGGCCGGTTGGCGGGAAGGGGGTGCCTGGCGGCCCTATCGTCCCGCGGGACGAAGATGTTGAGCAAAGCGAACCGGGGTGGTTGCGCATGCGCAACCACCCCGGCCAGGAACGACATGTGGTGTGGGTTACCAGACGACGACGCGATCCTCTGGTGCCAGGTATTCGTCGTCGCTGCGGGTGATGCCAAAGGTGTCGAAGAACTGGTCCATGTTGCGCAGCGGCTGCACCGCTCGCACGTTGCCGGGAGCGTGCTCGTCGCTGGCGACCAGCAACCTGGTGTATTCCGGGGTGGCGATCCGGCGCCAGACCTGGGCCCAGGCCACGAAGAACCGTTGCTGGTCGGATTCGGTGATGGGCGTGCCGGCATCGTCCAGCGCCATCACCAGGCCGTCGTAGGCCACCTGCACGCCACCCATGTCGGCCACGTTCTCGGTGAGCGTCAGTTCGCCGTTCACGTTCAGGCCTGGCAGCGCCTCGATCTCGTCATACTGGGCAACCACCTGGGCGTTGAGTTCCGAGAAGGCATCGTAGTCTTCCTGGGTCCACCACTGAACGAGATTGCCATAGCCATCGAATTGCGCGCCCGACGCGTCGAAGCCGTGGGTGATTTCGTGGCCGATCACCGCGCCGATGCCGCCATAGTTGAAGGCCAGGTCGGCGTTCGGGTCGAAGAACGGGCTCTGCAGGATGCCGGCCGGGAAGACGATGGCATTGATGGTGGGAATGTACGACGCGTTGATGTCGAACGCGTTCATCGGCCAGGCGGTGCGGTCGATCGGGCCACCCACTTCGCCGAGTGACTTGCTGTTGGCGGCATCGTAGATGTTCTGCATGGTTTCGTAGGGCGAGTCACCGATGGCGATGTTCTCGTAGCTCGTCCACTCGTCCGGATAGCCGACCAGCACGGTCATCAGTTCCAGCTTTTCGATCGCCTTGGCCTTGGTTTCGTCGCTCATCCACTCGTTCTGCTCGATGCGGATCCGGAAGGCGTCGATCAGATGGTCGACCAGGGCTTCGATCTCGGCCTTGGCCTCCGGCGAGAACGCCCGATCGACGTATTCCTGGCCGAACACGTCCGGGAAGGCCGTGAGGGTGGTGAAGAAGGCCGTGGACAGCACGTCGGGATCGGCATCGGTGCCGATCAGCAGGGAGTTGAACGCGTCGGCAACCTCGAACATCTCCATCGTGAGGTAGTCGGACGCGAACCACGCCAGCTGCGACGCGAAGAGGTATTGCAGGATCAGCGGGTCGGCCTCGGCGAGCACCTCACCGAGATTGCGCAGGTACTCGATGTCGTCGACGTAGAGCGAGTCGACATCATCGGGCAGGTCGGTCGCTTCGACGAAGGCCTGCCAGTCGAAGTCGGGGAAGATTTCGGCAAGTTCGTCCAGCGTGAACGGGGTGGAGCTGGCCGCCCAGTTCGACTGCAGTTGGGCATCCGGAGTCTTGATTCGGGCCAGTTCGGTTTCGAACTGCAACACCAGTTCGGCCGCGTCGCGGGCTTCACTTCGGGAGTAGCCGAGTTCCCGCAGCAGGTCGGCCGTCGCATCGACCCAGGCGTCCCGGATGTTCTGCGATTCCTCGCTGTCGTCGAGGTAGTAGTCGGTCGGGAGTGTGAGGTGCGGACCGTAGAGCCAGGCAACGGCCTGGGTGGCATCGGTGGGGCTGGACGAGGCGTACGGGCCGAAGAGACCGACCAGCTGGAGGGTGTCGGCCTTCTCCTGGAAGACAAGCCCATCCTCGATGCTGGAAATGGACATGATCTCGTCCACCAGGTCCTGAATCGGCTCGATGCCCTGGTCATCCCGTTCGTCGGCATCCGACATCATGTTGAACAGGGTGCGGGCCTTGCCGCCGTCGGTGTCGTCGTCGGCATCGAGGTCGAACAGGATTTCGACCAGTACCTGGTTGGTGCGGTCACTTGCCTCATCGAACGACCCGAAGATCGGGTAGCCGGACGGCAGGTCGGTTTCTTCCATCCACGTGCCGTTGGCATAGGAATAGAAATCGTCGGCCGGATTGACCGAGCGATCCATGCCGGCAACGTCGATACCGGGTTTTTCGATGCCGGTTTGCATGCTCAGCAGGCGGGTGGCCAGCACCGGGTGCGCGGCACTGCCGAGCAGCATCAACGTCGTGAGCAGGATGATGAGCGAGCGGGGAGCGAAGCGGTTCATGCGTTCTCCTGGGCGGGACATGGGTGGCAACATCGACGCGGATGCTGATGGAATGATAGCGATTCGGTTGATGGATGGAGACCCGCACCAGCCCCAGGGTTCAGCATGCATGCGCTGGAAGCAGGTGGCATGGCAGGAACGTTGGCATGCTCACGTTGGTTGCATTGGCCGGGCCACCCTGTTCTGCATGGTGGCCCGGGATGGGACGCGTGGGTTTACCAGATGACGATGCGGTCCCCGCGCGGCAGGAACTCCTCGTCGGCCCGGGTGATGTCGAACGCTTCGTGGAACTCCGCCATGTTCCGCAGGGGCTGAACGGCCCGGATCTCGCCGGGACTGTGCGGGTCGTTGCCAACCAGCCATTTCTCGTACTCCGGCGTGGTGATCGAACGCCAGATCTGGGCGTAGGCGATGAAATAGTCTCGTTGCTGCTGGCGGGTGATCGGTGTGCCGGCATCGTCCAGGGCCAGCACGAGCCCAACATACGCCGCTTGCACGCCACCCATGTCGGCGATGTTCTCGCCGAGCGTCAGGTCACCCTTGACCGAGAGGCCGGAGGCGAGTTCGATCTCTTCATACTGGTCGCTGACCATGGCGGAGAGTTCGGAGAAGGCGTCGTAGTCGGCCTGGTCCCACCAGAAGACGAGGTTGCCGTGACCGTCGAACTCGGCACCGTCGTCGTCGAAGGCATGGGTGATTTCGTGGCCGATGACCACGCCGATTCCACCGTAATTGGCCGCGAGGCTGGCATTGGGGTCGTAGAACGGAGCGCGAAGGATACCGGCCGGAATCACGATGCTGTTGGCGGCGCCGTAGTAGGTGGCATTGACCTCCTGGGCGGGGGTGTCCCAGATGTCGTTGGTGACGGTCGTGCCGACGACACCCGCGTCGTGGGCCACGCGATGGTCGTGAATGCTGAGGCGGGTGTCCTGGGCCGACGCACCAATCTCGATGTCCTCATAGGTGGCCCAGACATCCGGGTATCCCACCTGCGGGGTGATCAGGTCGAGTTTTTCGAGGGCGCGTTCGCGGGTGTCGTCGCTCATCCAGGCGTTCTGTTCGAGCCGGATGCGGAATGCATCGAGAATGTGGTCAACCAGGTCTTCGACGTCGGCCTTCATTTCGGGGGAGAATGCTGCCTCCACGTACACCTGCCCGAACACGTCGGGGAAGAAGTCGGTGGTGGCGCTGAAGGCGAATTCCTCGAGGTCGGGCTCGGTGTCGAGTCCCCGCACCACCTGGTATTCGTAGGTCTGGATGATGTCGAACATGTCCAGGGTCAGGTAGTTGCCCGCGGTCCAGGCCAGTTGCGAGGCGAAGAGGTATTGCAGCGCGAGCGGGTCGGCGTCGGCCAGAATGTCTTCGAGCGCTCCCAGGTAGATCGGGTCGTAGGTGTAGAGCACCGTGACGTCGTCGGGCAGCGCCGACTCCTGCACGTACGCGGCCCAGTCGATGGCTGGTGAGAGATCCTGCAGCTCGTCCAGCGTGTAGTGGATGTTCCAGGGGTGCTCGTCGCCGCGCGGGATGTACCACATCTGGAGGGCCATGGCGGTTTCGAGTTCCAGCACGGTTTCCGCTGCCAGACGGGCCTCCCGGCGGGAATAGCCCAGTTCCTGCAGCAGGGCCGCGGTGGCCGCTACCCATTCTTCCCGAAGTTCGTCACCCTCCGGGGTATTGTCGTGATAGTCCCAGAACGAGGGCAGGGAGAGGTCGGAATCCTGGATATACCCAACGTAGACCTCGGAATTCTCGACGTTGGGCGCGGCCGAGGGATAGAAGAGCCCCTGCAGCCGGTAGTTCCAGGCCTGGGCCTGGAATTCGAGCCCCTCGTCAATCGAGGAAATGGCCATGATCTCGTCGAGAATCGACTCGATGGGTTCGATGCCCAGGTCATTGCGGGTGTCGATATCGAGAATCTGGTCATAGAAGGCGCGGGCCCGCCCGGTGTCCGTGGTTGGGTCGGCCTCGAACCCCAGCAGGGCATCGAGCAGGATGACGTCGATATCGTCCGTGTTCATCCCGAACGGCCCGTAGCTGGAGTCGCCTTCGGGAAGCTCGGTGGTGTCCAGCCAGCGGCCGTTGGCATACCGATAGAAGTCATCGCCAGGATCGACCGACCGGTCCATCAGGGAGGGATCGGCGCCGGTGGCGAGGGGGGCAACCTGCGCAACCGCCAGCGGTTGGCCGAGCGTGCTGGCCACCAGCAGGGCGAAGAGAAAGACGAACAGGCGAGAAGGATGACGGCGATGCATGCGCGAATCCCCGGTGCCCTCTGGGCACGGTAGGCAGAAAGGTGGTTCGCCGAAGGCCAGACTGGAAGCGTGGGCTGGCCCTGGGGAGGTGCTCTTACACATGACGTTCCAATCCCGCGCCCGGTTGCATCACGACCGGGCGCGGGGTTCGAACCCTACCAGATGACGATGCGGTCACCTGGAGCCAGATACTCGGGCTCGCCTTCGGTGATGCCGAAGACATCGAAGAACTGATCCATGTTGCGCAGCGGCTGGACGGCGCGGATCGAGGCCGGCGCGTGCGAGTCGACCGAGACGAGGTAGGTGACGTATTCGGGGGTGGCGATCTGGCGCCAGTTGCGGGCCCAGGCCAGGAAGAATTCCTCGGCCGGGGTGAGGCTGTCGCCGGGCATCGCCGCGGTTGGGGTGGCCGTGTCACCCAATTCGATCATCAATGCGTCCCAGGCGATCTGCACGCCGCCCATGTCGGCCACGTTTTCCTGCACGGTCAACTGGCCGTCGACCGGGAGGCCGGGCAGGGCTTCGAGGGCCGAGTACTGGGCCACGGCCTCCTCGTTGAGCGTTGCGAAAGCGGCAAAGTCCTCATCGGTCCACCACGACACCACGTTTCCATAACCATCGTATTGCGAACCGCCCAGGTCGAACCCGTGGGTGATTTCGTGGCCGATCACCGCACCGATACCACCGTAGTTCGCCGCATCGGGGGCTTCGGGATCGTAGAACGGGGGTTGGAGAATGGCGGCCGGGAAAATGATCATGTTGCGGGAAGGATCGTAGCCGGCGTTGACTTCGAACGGGGCCTGGAACCACTCGCCACGATCGACCGGCTGGCCGATGGAACCGAGCCAGATCTCGTTGCTGGCATCGTAGGCGTTGAGCACGGAGTCGAAGAGCGAGGTACCGATGACGATGCTGTTGTAATCGTCGAACTGCGATGGATAGCCGACTTCGGCCACCATCAGGTCGAGTTTCTCCAGGGCAGCCTGTTGGGTTTCCGGGCTCATCCAGGTGGAGTGCTCGATGCGGATACGGAAGGCCGCGATCAGGTTGTCCACCATGTGCTCGACATCAGCCTTGGCCTCCGGCGAGAAGTGCTGGTCGACATAGAGCCGGCTGATCGTGTCGGGGAACCAGACTTCGACCTCGCCGAGGGCACGCTCGTCGGCGGGACGTTGTTCGTTGACGCCGAGCAGCACCGGACCACGGAACGAGAAGGCCAGGTCTTCGATATCGGTGGTGAGGTAGTTCGCGTAGGTCCAGACCAGCTGGGTGTCGAAGAGGTACTTCAGCACCATCGGGTCGGCGTTATCGAGTACGCCCTGCAGGTTCTCCAGATACGGCAGGTCGACCACGACAAAGGTATCGGTGTCGTCTGGCACGTGGGTTTCGAAGACGAACGCATCCCAGTCGAACGAGGGCAGAATCTCCGCCAGTTCGTCGAGCGTGCGGGGATTGTTCATGGCCACGGGGTCGGACCAGAGTTCGGCATCGGGCGTCTTGATCTTGACCAGTTCGGCTTCGAAATCGATCACGGCCGCGGCGGCCGTTTTGGCCTCGTCCTCGCTGTAGCCAAGCTGGATGAGCAACTGGGCGGTCGTGTCGATCCAGGCATCGCGCACGGTTGAGAAGTCTTCGCCGTCGCCGTAGTAATCCTCGCTGGGCAGGGAGAGGATGGGACCGTAGAGATTGCCGACGTTGATGGTGGCGTCGTCCGGGCTGGGACTGGCATAGATCACGAAGAGACCGGAAAGCTGGTAGTTGTCGGCCTGTTGCTGGAAGACGAGGCCATCTTCGACGCTGGCGATGGAGTTGATTTCGCTCAGCAATGGGGCGAGTGGGTCGACACCCTGCTTGTTGCGGGTGTCGGTGTCGAGGATCTGGTCGTAGAGCAGGCGGGCCTTGCCGTCGGGCGTGGAGGCGTCGGGTTGGAGGCTGCTCATGATCTCGACGAGATCGGCATCGACCTGGTCGCCAATTTCGCTGAATACCCCATAGGCCGGCGCGTCGGCCGGGAGTTCGGTGGTGTCCAGCCAGCCGCCATTGGCGTACTGGTTGAAGTCGTCGCCCGGAGCGACGCTGGTGTCCATGTCGGCGGGGTCGATGCCGTGGACGAGGGATTCGGCCTGTGGTGAGGCGAACGGGCTAACCCCCGGTGTTTGGGCCGACACCAGCGCCGATGGCATGGCGAGCAGGACGACGAGCAGCCAGATCACTGTGGCTGGTAGACGCGTACGAGACATTTCGGGACCCCCCTGAAGTCGGTCGGCGATTCGCTGCTGCTTCCCTCAATTGGCGATTGCGTGTTGAGACGATAGTACCAGCGATGCGGCGGAAATGGTCAGGACCC
>CAZNQC010000069.1:0-12010 GCA_964574825.1 uncultured Sphaerobacteraceae bacterium
AAGATCGAGAGGTCGGCCAGATCGGTGCAGGCCCGGCCCTGGAGCGGGCGCTTGGTCGTGTCTCGCTCTCCGGCGCTGCCGGAGACGACGATCAGCCGGCCGGCGGTCATCGTCCGCATGAAGCCGAGAATCTTGCGTAGGGAATCGGGCGTGTGCGCGAAGTCTACGACGACGGTGAACGGCTGTCCCTCGCTGACGACCTGCATCCGGCCCGGCACGCCGCCAGTTGTTCGCAGTGCCTCGACAATTGCGTCGATGTCGACACCTGCGGCCTGGGCCAGACCGATCGCGATCAGCGCGTTGTCGATGTTGAAGGCGCCGATCAGCGGCATCTCCACGCGCCAGCGTCTTTCACCGTGATGGAGCGTGAAGGCGGTGCCATCAGGCCGGATCTCGCAATCGGTGGCGCGAAGATCTGCATCGCGGCCCGAACTGCTGGTCAGAATGACCTTCGCTCCGTGCGCCAGATCAAGCGCTGACATCGCGCCAGGATCGTCGGCGTTGAGGACGACAACACCTCCCGCCGAGGCGACGCGTTCAACCAGGATGCCCTTGGCCCGCCAGTAGTTCTCGATGGTCCTGTGGTATTCAAGGTGCTCGGAGGTCATGTTGGTGACCCCGGCAAACCGGAACTCAACGTGATCCAACCGGTGCATCGCCAGCCCGTGGGATGTCGCCTCCAGGATCGGATGCGTCACCCCGCGCTCGGCCATTTCCCGCAGGTAGCCGTGGACGAGACTGGATTCCGGCGTCGTCTGGTGCCCGAGCGACTTGCCGACTCCCCCGCCGGTTTCGATCCCCACCGTGCCGATCAGGCCGGTTTCGAGGTCGCCTGCTTCGCGCAGAATGTGGCGCAGGATATACGAGGTTGTCGTTTTGCCATCGGTGCCGGTGATGCCGAACACCTGCATCTCGCGTGACGGGTGCCCGAGGAAAGCGGCCGACAACGGCGCCAGCGCTTCCCGCGTGTTGGCCACGACAATCTGCGGCACATCCAGCGGGAGGTGACGCTCGACCAGCAGGGCCACCACGCCGTTGGCGACGGCGGCGGCGGCATAGTCGTGCCCATCACGGCTGGATCCGGTCAACGCCGCGAACAGGTCACCCGGTTGCAGCCAGTCCGCGAAGTACTGCACTCCGCTGACAACCTCACCGGGATCTCCAATCAGGCTGGCACCTGGCACGGACGCGGCCAATTCCCCAACCGTCATCTGCCTTGGCGCGTGCTCCGGGAGATGGCTGGGCGCGTCATCCCTGGATGACATGCAACTTCCTTGCCAACCACGGCAGCACCGGCACGTGGCGCCGTTCGAGCACGGGCGGATAGCTCACGATCTCGCCGCCGAAGCCGGTCTTGAATCGGAACAACCCGCGCCAGTCGTCGCCCTTCGTTCCGGCAATCGCCCCTGGATCGTCCGTCTGGACCGTCGCCGGGTCCTGTTCGGGAATGCCCCAGAGATCGTAGGTCGCGCAGCCCATGTCGCGGGCCCAGCGCATCGCCTCGAACTGCATCAGGAAGGCCGCACCATCGGCGCGATGCTCGGTGGAGGAGGCACCGTACATGTAGATGCCCTCCTGCCCGCACCGCGCTGCCATCAACACAGCCGCCAGGGCGCCGTTTGCGAGCCGGGCCGAGAGGAGTACCGCATCATCGCCGAACTGGCTCATGAAATCGGCGTAGTACTGGCGCGAGTGAATGCCGAACTCGTTCCGGGCTGCCGTGTCGAGCATCAGGTCGTAGAACGTATCGATCGCGTCGGGCTCGGCACAGTGGCGTTCCACCACGACCCCTCGTCGCTGCGCCAGGCGCACGTTGTAACGTGTCTTCTGGTGCATCTGCTTGAGGATCGCCTCGTCGTCGAGCAGCGGAATCTTCACGGTCCGGCCTGGTTGCAGATGGGCCGGACCCGCCACGACCTGGTGGCTGCGATAGTCACCCTTCAGGCCGAGCGGGGTGTTCGGTTCGATCAATGTCAGGATGGCACGATGTCGTCGTGCCCGCGCATCGAGTTCGGTGATCAGCAGGTTCCAGAGCACCTCGGGATTGCCCTTGAACACTGGTCCGCGTGGAATGTAGCCGACACTGGCCCCGAATCGGGATCGGTAGAGCACCTGGGCCATGGCAATGCCCGCGCTGTCTTCGATCAGGATCCGGTCCGGCGTCCACCCATGCTGGGCCTTGAACTCGCCCCATTGCCAGCTCTGGAGAAGGTGCCCGTCCAGCGCGGCCAGCTGCTCGTTCCAGGCGAGGGCGTCGGGAGAGAGGTTGGTCGGGGTCGGCGATTCCGGCATGGAAGCAGGTGGCTCCTTGGCTGTGTGTCGCTGGTCAGGCGAGTTCGTCTTCGAGCGATGCTTCCATCAGGGCGGAAGCGATCAGTTCCTGGTCGGTTTCCGGCGCCTGTTCGGTCAGTCGCGTCAGAATCCGGGCTGCACGCGGGCCGCCAATCTCGCCAATCGAGATGATCGCCTGGTGTCGCACGTCGACATCGTCTTCATGCAGCGCGATTTCGGACAGTTCCGGCAGCGAATCGAGATCGCCCATGGTTCCCACGGCGGTCACCGCTTCGTAGCGCATGGCCGGATCTTCGTCCTTCAACAAGTCGCGCACCGTCGGCAGCCAGTCCCGCATGTTGCCCCGGCCGATCATTAGCACGGCACCTGGTCGCAACCCGATCTCGTCTTCGTCCCACATTCGGGCGATCAGGGCACCAACCCGGTCGTTGGGGCCGAAGGCTGACGCGGATTCAGCCGCACGCAACCGCACGTGCCACGATTCGTCCTCGTCCTCCGCAACCCCAAAGAGTGCGATGTCGAGCCGTTCAGCCAGGTCGGTGTCCAGCTCGTCAAATTCGGCGAGGAACACGAACGGACCGAGGCTGGTCGCGGCCTGGGCCCGCACATCGTCCGAGACATCGTCCCGCAGCAGGTCCAGCAGGCGCGTCGCGACGCGCTCTTCGTGAATGGCGCCCAGACCTTCGACGGCCCGCGCCCGCACTGTCACGTCGTCATCTTCGCTGACGGCGAGCAGGAAGCGCTCGATATCGAAGCGGTAGTCCTCAGTGGCGAACTCGATCGCATCGGTCACGATTGCCAGGCGCAATTCGGGGTCGATCCGAGGCCAGAGGGCGGCCAGCACTGCCAGGTCATCGGTGCCGAGATCGTTGAAGCCGTAGACCCCGCTGACGTGCCGGTTTCCCTCGATCAGGGTTTCCAGCAGTTCAGTCAGGTCCACCACCGGCAGCACCGAACTGGCGGCCTCGAACTCGAGGTCTTCGTCCGTGTCGCCTTCCGTATCTGGAGTGAAGATCCGGATGTGCTCGAGATCGAGGTCGGAGCCGGACTCGTCGTCCAGCTCCTCTTCCTCGTCGTCAAACGCCCCGTCTTCATCCCAAAATTCGTCGCGATCAGTTGGTTGCATAAGTGAAGGTGTCGTCGCCATCGGCGGTGATCCGGGCGTGCTGGTCCAGTGTCGAACGGAGCAGTTCGGCCGAGAATGGGCGCTCGACATTGGCGACGGTCAGCAGTTCGGCGAAGGTCGAGATCAGGTTGCTACCGTCCTCGATCCCGATCCGCTCGAAGGTTGCTTCGACCACGGCATCCGGGCGGCGGCGCACCTTGTCGTCCAGCGGCTTCTCGTTGCCCAGACGTGGGAAGCGATCTTCCGAGACCAGCCATTCCTGGGAAACTTCGCAGGAGAAGGATGTCGGGCGGAAGTGGTAGCGCGGCGAGCGGCGATCGTCGAGGTCGAGCAGGCGAGCGCTCTGGTTGCCGCCCTGCAGGAATTCCACGGTGTAGTGCCCGTCATTCTCGGTGGCGGTGATCGACACCAGCGCACCTGGTACCAGGCTCTCGGCATAGAAGTCGTCGAGACCCAGAATGAAACCACCACGGTTCGGTGTCGGGTAGCGCAATTCCACCAGGTAGGTGGTGTAGAACTGCGGGATTTCGAAGGTCAGCACGGCCGAACGCTGATCCGGCAGCACCTGCTTCGGCAGCAATTGCTGCATCTCCTGGTCGTAAGGCAGCAGGCCGTGGATGAACTCATAGAACGAGAGCACCCGGCTGACAGACGTGATCGAGCGATACTCAACTTCGGCCGGAACTTCGTCGACCAGGAAGCGGTAGTCGGTGCCAATGTCGTTTGGCTTGCGTCGCGTCGTGCCGATCTGCGGCAACGACGACGTGCTCCAGAACCGCTGGTCGTTCGTGCCCACGAAGTCGAATTCGCGATGCTCGCGGGACAGCCGGAAGTTGACGGCAAACTGGATCGATTCGAACTCGGTTGAGTTCGGCCGGACGTTCAGGATATCCGTGGCCAGCACTTCGTCGGTCAGCGGCTGTTCCTGCTCGGAGATGTAGTCCTTGATCCGGCGAATGTCGTTGCGTCCAAGCCGGGCGACCCGATCCTCGGCCATCCAGCGACCCGCGAACTGGGCAACCCGCGCGTCGTCGCCGAACTGGGCAACCAGGGCCGCGGCCACGTCGCCGTCGGACGCACTGGAGAAGTCGGAGGCAACGGCCGGTGCCGGAGCCGGGGCGCGGGTGGGAGTCGGGACGGGGGCCGGAGCATCGTCGACCACGATCTCTTCGGCCACCAGGACCTCAACAACGTCGACCTCTTCCGGCGGGGCGACCGGCGATTCGGTCACGATCACCAACTCCACCTCTTCGGTGTCGAGCGTGTCGCCGTAAATCTCGTCCTCGTCTTCTTCCTCATCATCGTAGTCCGGCACCGAGTAGGTCGCCCAGTTCGGATCGACCCGCGCTCGTTCCGGAACCGGGCGCACCGGCCGCTCCGGCTTCGGCAGCGGGGTGATGAAGCGAGCCGACAGGCTGTGCGTGCTGGGAGCATCGTTCGGCACTGGCGCGCGCCCGAGCCGGGTGGTCTGGATGATCACCGCGTCATCGACCGTTTCGATGGCGAAGATCTCCGGATTGGCGTCGGTGGCCGCCAGCACTTTCTTCTCATCCGCGTCGAGGAAGGCGGCGAGATCGGTTGCCGGGGCACCGATCGGGGCGAAGTCGGTCATGAACATGCCGCGACCGCGCAGCACGTTGTAGACCTTCTCGGCAAGTTCCTGTTGTGCTTTGGTGCCACTGAACGTGGGAGAGACGAGATTCGTGACCATGAACGGCCAACTCCTTGGTGGGATGGACGGCGATGCGCGCGGCTACCGGATCGAATGGCGGCCGTCGCGGGCGGCAATGGACGCTGCCTGGCTACTTGCCGCGTTGTTTCAGGGCCTCGACGAGTTGCTCCGTGGTGAGCGGGGTCGTCGCGTTGCGAAGCAGGGAGAGGAGGAAGACCATGTCGTCCTCGGTAAGTCGCACATCGCTACCGTTCGTTGCCATGCGTGCCGGGAACTCCTTGAAAAGGGGGCTGGTGGTGTGAGCAGGGCGGCGCGCCAAAACTGGCACGGTGCGCCCATAACCGGTCAAGTATAGCCCACGCCCATTCCGCGTGCAGAAAGCGATGCCGGCAGTTAACTGATCATTCTGAAGGATCGAACATCGACCCGACCCTGCCCAGCTCCCCTTTGTCCGGCGAGGCGCCTGCCTCTGCTGAATCAGCGCCCGCGCAGGTCGTCCAGCACCTCAGCGACGGCCTTGCGGCGGCCAAGGAAGATCGGCGTGTCGATGGCGGTCCACTTGCGAACCTCGGCCGCCCGCAGGCGCTGGACCATCTTCACCAGCTGCTCGGGGTCGTCATCTTCCAGCGCCACCACGAATTCCTGGGTCTGGATGCCGAACGAGTTGACGGTATTGGTCAGAATCTCGGGAAACTCACGACCCATCTCGCCGTGCTCCACCATCAGGCGGCGGCGCTCCTTGTAATCCACCAGGTACCAATCGGGCGTTTTGCTGAAGGGATAGACACTCAGGTAATCCTTCGCCGGAATGCCCTTGATGAACGCCGGGCCATGGGTCGGGTCGTACTGCGACATGCCGCCCACGCCCATGTAATTGGCAACCTCGTCGAGGTCGCTGCCCAGCGAGGTCTTGTCGATCGCGATCGCGAACTGCTGAAGGTCGTCCACGCTGGCAGCGTGCGCCCAGACGATCAGGTCAGCCTCGGCAGAGAGGCCGAGCGAGGTGTAGACGCCCCGCACGGTCACACCGGCGGCGGGATGGTCGAGCACATTGGCGAGTTCGGCGGCGGCTTCGTTGTAGCCTCCGTTGGCGAGTTCGCGCCAGGCCGAACCACGCTTGTAGAGCCACCAGGCAGCGAACTGGTTCCCGGGAGTGGTTTCCGCGGACATGGATGAGGGTCCTTCCGTTGGTGTTGGTGCCGGCTCCGGCGCGCGGCACATGCTGGCTCCATGATGCGCCTTGATCCCGGTATCGGGCAATGCGGTCCTGGCTTGCCTGCCACACCTTTGCACGCCGGCAGCCTCCGATCGGGGAGTTCGATCGGAGGCTGTCAGGACCTTTGGCGCGATGCTCCCGGAGATCGTGATGCGAAGTTGTCCTCTTCGGGAGTGTTCAGCGGTGCGGGTATGGCGTCGAACAGGATGGACAACGCGGTCGTAGGGGCCGACCTTCCGAGCCTGAGCAATGGAGTTGGCATGCGATGGCTGGCTCGGATGTGTCGGCCCGGCCCCTCAAATGGAGACAGCTATTCGGCCAGGATCGCTTCGATATTGGATTTGGCCTGGGACATCGCATCCTCGGCGGTCAGGTTTCCGGCCAGGACCTGCTGCAGCAGGGCGTCGATCTCGTCCTGCACTCGTGCCTGCTTGGTGAAGGTCGGCGGCGTGATCAGCGTCTCGAGCGCCTCGAAGACGATTTCGCGGGACTCCGGCGGGGTCTGCGAGAGCCAGGTATCAAGCAGCGCCTGGTCGGTGGTGGGAGGCAGCTCCCAGTTGGCATCGATGCGCAGCGTCGCCGCTTCCGGGCTGCCAGCCATGAAACTCTGCCACGCCCAGGCTGCGTCGGCCTTCTCGGTGTCCTTCGCAACGACGATTGCGTTCGAGAAGAAGTGGTGGGCCTTGGTGGTGTTGCCGGGTTCGAGGGCGATATCCCACGTGAAATCGGCGGCCGAGAACGCGGGAATCATCCAGATCCCGGTCGTAATCATCGCGATCTGTCCGCTCATGAACAGATCGGTGTCGCCAATGCCCGAAAGGTCGGCCTCGGATGGCTGGACCTTGAGGGTGGTCACTGGCTCGACCATGAAGTTGACCGCTTCAACCACCTCTGGCTGGTCGATCGTGACGTTGCCCTCGGCATCGATGATCGCTCCACCGTTCTGGGCGGCGGTCTTGTAGAACTCGTTGTAGGCCACCGGGGCGTTCATGCCCCAAACCCCCGCATCGTGATCGGTCAGGGCCTCGGCTGCCGCCAGTTCGTCCTCCCAGGTCCAGTCGGCGTTCGGATACTCGATTCCAGCCGCGTCAAACAGGTCCTGGTTGTAGAAGAGGAGCACGTTGGAGAAGCTGGCGGGCAATCCGTACTGCTGCCCATCAAGCGCGAAGGCATTGAGTGCGTTCGAGTAGATCGCCGCGGTGAGGTCCGGATCGGCGGCAAGGCGGTCGGTGATATCCAGCAGAATGTCGCGCGAGGCGAAGGTCACGAAGTTCTCATAGTTCAGTTCGTAGACATCCGGAGCATCCCCGGCGGCGACCCGGGTCTGCAGTTCGGTGAAGTAGTCGCCATACGGCGCTGACTCAAGCTTCACCTTGATGCCGGGATTGGCCTCTTCGAACGCGGCAACCATCGCTTCGAGCGTTGCCTGCTGTTCGGTGCCGGCCGAGAACGAGAAGTAGCTGATTTCGACGGTGTCCTGGGCGGCGACCGGGCTGCGCAAGGCAGTCATGGCGACACCTGTTGCCGCGACCGAGGCCATGAATCGTCGTCGAGTGGTGTGAGTGCCCAACATGAACGGAAAGCTCCTACGAATCGGGGATCGGGAGTGGCTGATTGGGACCCATGATTTGCCAGATCGGTTGGCGCAGCACCTCCGAGGGCCGGACCAGCGTGGCTACTTGAGCCCGCTCGCGACCATGCCGTTGACGAACGTCCGTTGTGCGACGAGGAAGGCAAGGATGATGGGCACGACGCTGATGACCGCCCCGGCCATGATCATGTTCCAGTCGTTGGTGTAGCGGCCCTGCAGCAGCGAGAGACCGACCGGCAGCGTCATCTTGGCCGGGTCCTTCAACACGATCAGCGGCCACAGGAAATCGTTCCAGGCGCCCATCGCGGCGAAGACGGCCAGTGTGGCGAGTGACGTTTTGGTCATTGGCAGGATGATCGAGCGGTAGACGTTCCAGTGATTGGCGCCATCAAGGAAGGCGGCTTCCTCGTACTCGCGCGGAATCGTCAGCATCGCCTGGCGCAGCAGGAAGGTCCCGAACGCACTGGTCGCGGCCGGAATGATCAGGGCCTGGTAGCTGTTGTTCCAGCCCAGTTCCTTGATCAGGATGAACAACGGCGTGATGGTGACCTGGCCAGGAATCATCAGGGTGATCAGGTACAGGAAGAACACGACATCCCGTCCCCGCCACCGCATCCGGGCGAAGGCGTAGGCCGAAAACGAGCAGGTCAGCAATTGCAGCGCCACGATCGCCACGGTGACGAAGAGACTGTTGACGAACATCCGGGCCACCGGCAGCACATCGAAGACCCGCCGGTAGCTTTCCAGGGTCGGGTGCTGCGGGAAAATCTCGGGTGGAATCGTCAGCACGGAACCGGGCGGCTTGAGCGAGGTCGAGAGCATCCAGAGGAAGGGCACGATCATCGTCGCGGCGCCCAGCACTACCAGTAACAATCGCAAGGTCCAACCGGTGCGTTGGAACAGCCGTGATGGGCCGGGCGAATACAGGTCAGGCATGGTCGGCACTCCAGCGCTGCAGCCGGTGCTGGACCAGGGTGACGGAGAAAATGATCAGGCAGAGCGCCCAGGAGATTGCCGCGGCGTAGCCCATCTCGCCATATTCGAACGCGTGCTTGTAGATACGTTCGACCAGCACGGTGGTCGAACCGGATGGTCCACCCTCGGTCATGATGTAGACCTGGGTGAAGACCTGGAACGATCCAATGATCGAGATGATCGCGACAAAGAAGGTGGTTGGCGCGAGAAGCGGCAGGGTGATGGCCTTGAGTTGCTCCCACCCCGACGCGCCGTCGAGCGAGGCAGCCTCGTAATAGTCGCGGGGGATCGCCTGCAGTCCGGCCAGGAACACCACCATCACGAACCCCAGATCTTTCCAGGCCGAGGTGAGGATGATGGCGGGCATGGCCCAGTTCGGATCGTAGAGCCAGGCTGGGCCCTTGATTCCGATCTGGTCGAGCGCGTAGTTGATGATGCCGAAGCGCGGATTGAACATCCACGTCCAGAGCAGCGCGACCGCCACCCACGACGAGACGACCGGGAGGAAGTAGGCGGTTCGGAGCGCGCCGAGCGCTGGCAGCCGGGTGTTGAGCGCCAGGGCAACCGCCAAAGCCCCAACCATCACCAGCGGGATGTAGCCGATGATGTAGGTGATCGTGTGGCGCAGCGCTGCCCAGAACTGGCGGTCATCCACCAGCCGCCGGAAGTTGTCGAGGCCGACGAACTTCGGCGGTGTCAGCAGGTCCCACGAGTAGGTGGTCAACACCAGCGACGACAGGATCGGCAGGATGATGAAGACCAGCATGATTGCCAGTCCCGGACCGACGAACAGGGCAACCCACGCATAGTGGCGCCATCCGCGTTGGCCAACCATCACGGCACCTCCGCTGGCATGGCGGCCCTGGTCGCCAGGCGGGGCGTCAGCATCTCGTCGACCAGCACCTCGGCAGCCCCCTGGGCCCAGAACATGTCGCTGCGTTCCTGGACGGTGGTCTCCACGGTGCCGAGGAGACCTTCGAACATGGCCTCCCGCATCGCGGTCTCGATGTCGGCCAGGGTCGCATCGGCCAGCCAGGCGCCCTCGCCGCTGAACACGATCGTTTCCGGCGTCAGGACGTTGACGAGTGTGGCCAGCGACGTGCCCAGCAGTTGGGACGCACGGCTCGCCAGGGCGACAGCTGCACGATCACCGGCCGCGAGGGCGTCGCGGAAGGCCGCATCGGTTGGCGGGGCGCCGGTTTCGGCCGCGAACTGGCGCGTGACGGCAGCCAGGCTGGCGATCGCCTCCAGGCAGCCATGCTTGCCACAATCGCAGACCGGGCCACCCGGATCGACGGTGATGTGGCCATACTCCCCGCCCTGCCCGCGCGGGCCGCGATAGAGCTGGCCATTGAGCCGCATGCCGAGACCGATGCCGCGGCCAAATGTCACGACGAGAAAGGTTCCGGTTGAACCGACCGTCGGATCGTTGACGAAGGCGTGGGTCAGGGCGTTGACGTCGTTCTCGACCACGGCCGGAATACCGGTTTCCCCCTCGATCATCGA
Organism: uncultured Sphaerobacteraceae bacterium; assembly: GCA_964574825.1. Lineage (GTDB taxonomy): Bacteria > Chloroflexota > Chloroflexia > Thermomicrobiales > UBA6265 > JACCYX01. The sequence goes on from CAZNQC010000069.1 coordinate 10,379, forward strand.
GCGGAGTGGCACGTTCCGCCACTGCAGGAAGGGGGAGAAACGGCAGTCGCCCGAGGGCCGGTCGACAACCCCGGCGATCCCGGCTCCGATGCCAAGCAGGCGGCGGTGCGGGTGCCGCGCACGTGTGACCTCGACTTCGCGAGCAATCGCCGCGACAACGATCTCGGGCGTCGGCTTCGGCGGAAGCGAAATCTCGGTGCCATGCAGGACGGTTCCGTCCAGATCGGTTTCTGCGTAGACGATCCGGTTCTCGGTGATCTTCAGGCCAACGGCGAGTCCCGCCTGGCTGTTGAAGGCAAGCAGGATGGGGCGCCGGCCACCGGTGGAGGTGCCGGTGGAGGTCTCGAACACAAGACCGTCACCGATCAACTCGCTGGTGATGCCCGTGACGGTGGCGGCGCTGAGGCTGGCCAGTTCCGCGATCTTGTTGCGCGCGATCGGGCCATGCTGGCGAATGAGGCTCAGCACCAGCGAGGTGTTGATTTCCCGCATGAGTTGGCGGTTGGCTGCGCGCAGTTGAGTCGCCACGATTGACTCCCGGATGGGCGGCGGGACGGCTACTGACAACGGTTCTTTCGCCGTCCGTAGATACTTCATTCACTGAATAAAGCAATATTCCCGTGCCACCCGGAGCTTGTCAATACCTTTCCTCAAATCCGATCCTGACCGCCCGAGAGGACGACTCGCCGCTGGAATTGGTGAGCGACGTCGAATCCATCCGCCCGACCCTGTCGCCAGTCACGCTCATATCGCTGAACTGCCCTTGAGATGCTGCGCCGGGGTCGGTGAATCCAGCCCGATCACGATCCCGCCGCCCGCCATCAGGAGATACCAGGAGGTATCGGCGCCTGGCCCGGTCGTTCTGGTGGTATCCAGGAGGCGAACGCATGTTCCGGTTGGCTATACTCAGTTCGTGAAGACGAAGATGTACGAAACCCCCGATTTCAAGAAACGACTCGCTGCCCTCGGACAGGAACCTGGCGTCTATCTGATGAAGGACGCCGACGGCAAGGTCATCTACGTGGGCAAGGCCATTGCCCTCCGCAACCGCGTGCGCTCCTACTTCCAGTCGCAGCGCGGCAAGGACATGAAAACGCGCGAGCTCGTCGCGCACATCGCCGATTTCGAGGTCATCCGCACGGACACCCCCACCGAAGCGCTGATCCTCGAAAACGAACTGATCAAGAAGTACTGGCCCAAGTACAACGTCATGCTGAAAGACAGCAAGACGTATCCCTACATCCGGATCACCAACGAGGAATGGCCGCGCGTCATCTCCACCCGCCAGATCGTCAACGACGGCAGCAGGTACTTCGGTCCCTACACCTCGGCGGGAGCGGCCTACAAGACGATCAACCTGCTCAACCGGCTCTTCCCCTATCGCAAGTGCGACAAGAAGATCACCGGCCACGAGGAAGTCTGCCTCTACTACCACATGCACCAGTGCACCGCGCCCTGCATTGGCGTGGTCGACCGCGAGACCTACATGAAGTCAGTCGAAGGGGCGACGCTCTTCCTCTCCGGTCGTGGCGACGAGATCGTCGGCGGCATCGAGGAGGAGATGGAGCAGGCAGCCGAGGCCTGGAACTTCGAGCGGGCCGCCGAACTGCGCGACCGCCTCTCGGCCATCAA
>CAZNQC010000069.1:12110-13547 GCA_964574825.1 uncultured Sphaerobacteraceae bacterium
GACGAGGCCCATCGCTTTGCCCTCACCTTCCACCGGGCGCGCCGCTCCAAGGCCACCTTCCATTCGAAGCTGGATGACGTGCCCGGCGTGGGTCCAAAGCGCAAGAAGGCGCTGATCAAGGCCTTCGGCTCGCTCAAGGCCGTTCGCGAGGCGAGCATCGAGGAGATCAGTGCGGTTGAGGGGATCAATACCCAGCTGGCCGCCCAGATCAAGTCGGCACTGTAGAATCTCCGGAATGAGCGTGGGGGCGGACCCGAAGTCCTGAACGGAGCGAAGGATCGGCCGCCGATCGGGCACGAAGCATCGTATTGCCCCAGAAGCCGTCGTAGGGGCCGACCTTCCGAGCCTGGGCAGGAGCGTTGCCCAGCACATCCGGCTCGGATGTGTCGGCCCGTCTCCCATCTGAACAGTAAAGGCTAGCGGCGAAAGGGGCCTGCGGGCATGACGATCCTCCGGCTGGAAGAACCGCGGGCGCTGGAGCGCACGATCGAGACGCTGCGGCACGGCGGGCTGGCGGCGTTTCCGACCGACACCGTCTATGGCATTGGCGCGTCCCTGGCGTTCCCAGAGGCCCTCGATCGTATTTACGAGTCGAAGCTGCGCGACCGGGGCAGGGTGCTCCCTGTCCTGCTGGCATCCCCGGCCGATCTCCTCGGCGTCGCCACGCAGATCGATGATGACCTGATGCGATTGGCCAGTCGCTACTGGCCTGGGCCGTTGACCGTCGCCGTGCCGGCCAAACCAGGTCTGCCAGCCCAGGTTGTCGCGAGCGACGGCACCGTTGGTGTTCGCGTGCCGGACCATTCGGTGGCGCTGGTGCTGGCGAAGCATTGTGGGGGGGCGTTGGCGGTGACCAGTGCCAACCTCAGTGGTCAGCCACCTGCCCTCCGGGCCGATGAACTGCCGTCCTCTCTGGTCGAGCAGCTCGACATCGTGCTGGATGGCGGCATTGCTCGCGGGGGGCAGCCCTCAACCGTGATTGGCCGCGAGGGTGATACCATCACCATCATCCGCGCGGGAGCGGTGCCAGCAGCCGAGATCGAGTCTGCCTGGCACGACATCCTGACGAAGAACGACTGATTGCGACCTCGCTGGTCGTGCATGGTGGGCAGGAAGGTTCATGAGCCAACGAGACGACCTCGAGAAGACCGGACGGCGACGCCCGGCACCGGGGCGCCAGGATGTTTCGATCGCCGAAGAGACGATCGAAACGCCGGATGACGAACACATGGTCTACGGGCTCGGCATTCCCAATGCGGAATCTCGCCAACCCGCCTACGGCCAGGGAGTGGTGATCAGCCTGCTGGCAGCTGGACTGGTGCTGTTGCTGGCCATCATTTCGATCGGCAACGACTCGGACGCCGATCCGCCCGTATTCGAGAACACCGACGCCCTTTTCTGGGGATTGGCCTTCGTGACGATGGTGCTGGCTGGGGG
>CAZNQC010000069.1:13647-15599 GCA_964574825.1 uncultured Sphaerobacteraceae bacterium
TCCGTCATTCACACGCTTGTCGTCCACGCCATCGCGTTCCTGGCCTTCAGCGCGGTCTACATCAACAAACTCGACTCCTGGATCTCTGCCCCATTGGTCGGCATCATCGGAGGCCTGCTGATCCTGGAAACCCTGGAACGGGGCGGCATCGCGCCGCCGCAGCGGGTCTTCTATGCCGTCATCGGCGGCTGGGTGCTTGCCCAGGTGATGGTGGCCCTGAACTGGTGGCCAACCTACGGCTGGACCGGTGGCGCCGTGCTTCTGGTCGTGTTCTATGTCGCGGCTGGGTTGCTTCTGGTGCGAGCCCAACGCAAAAATGTCAGTACCCGGGATTTGGTTGAATTTGGCGGCGTCGGTGGCATCTTCCTGTTGCTGCTCGCCGTGCTGGCCTGAGCTGGGTCAGGCACCTCCCTAACCGTCGAAAGGAACGGTGACAGCGATCATGACTGATAACGCACGTCAGCCCGGCCGGAGCCGCAGTCGTCAGAGCGGCGAAGCCGATTCGATCCTGGAAATGCAGGATACGATCGACGACCTGCAAAGCATCCTCGACACGCTCGACGAACTGGGTGTGTCCAGTCGCAACGAACTCGAAGAGTACATCGCGGCGCTCGAACGCGAGTTGTCCCAGCTCGAGTCGCTCGACAGCTAACCCCATTTCCGCGGACACCTGCCTCCGCCACCGCACGGCACACCGATAGGTGCTGCCGGCAGGTGTCGCTCTTCGCCAGGCGATGCCGACCAGAGACCGGAGAACCAGCCGTGGACATGTTTGAAGCCCAACGAGTCCAGCACCTGGCGGCGCGTGGTCCGCTCGCCGCCCGCATGCGGCCCCGCACGCTGGACGAACTTGTGGGCCAGGAGCATGTGGTCGGACCGGGCACCCTGATGCGAAAGGCAATCGAGGCCGACCGTTTGTCATCGGTCGTGCTCTGGGGGCCACCCGGCACCGGCAAGACCACCCTCGCCCAGATCATCGCCAATGCCACCCGGGCGCATTTCGTGGCGGTCAGTGCGGTCGCCTCGGGTGTGGCCGATCTGCGCAAGGCGATTGCCGAGGCGAAGGATCGGCTGGGCATGACCGGCACCCGCACCCTCCTCTTCATCGACGAGATTCACCGCTTCAACAAGGCCCAGCAGGATGCCATCCTCCCCTACGTCGAGGATGGCACGGTCATTCTGATCGGGGCGACCACCGAGAACCCGTCCTTTGAAGTGAATGCCCCGCTCCTGTCACGTTCGCGCGTGATGACGCTCCGGGCGCTCGACGATGAGCAGATCGTCACCATCCTGCGCCGGGCACTGGTTGACACCGAGCGCGGACTGGGCAACGAAAACCTCACAATCGATGATGATGCGGCCGAGTTCCTCGCCAACATGGCCAATGGGGATGCCAGGTTTGCCTTGAATACCCTTGAACTGGCCTCGGCCGGAGTTGGCGACGACAAGGTGATCACGGCCGAACTGGTCCAGGAAGCCGCCCAACGTCGTGCCGCCACCTACGACAAGGCCGGCGAGGATCACTACGACACCATCTCCGCCCTGCACAAGACCATCCGCGGCTCCGATCCCGACGCCGCCCTCTACTGGCTGGCTCGGATGCTGGAACGAGGCGACGATCCGCTCTATGTCGCCCGCCGCCTGATCCGGTTCGCCTCGGAAGACATCGGACTGGCCGATCCGGATGCGCTGGAACTGGCGATGGCTGCTCAGCAGGCGGTGCACTTCCTCGGCATGCCGGAGGGAGCCCTCGCCCTCGCTCAGCTGGTCGTCTACCTGGCCATGGCCCCGAAGAGCAATTCGGTCTACGTTGCCTATGGCAAGGCCGTGGCCGATGTCGCCAACACCCGCAACGACCCTGTGCCACTTCACCTGCGCAATGCGCCGACGAAGTTGATGAAAGACCTTGGCTACGGCGCAGGGTACAAGTACGCGCACGACTTCGACGACGG
>CAZNQC010000070.1:0-12025 GCA_964574825.1 uncultured Sphaerobacteraceae bacterium
CCTACAGAAACGGCATCCTTCCCATGCCAGCGTCAGGCGATATCATCCTGGGCGCGGAGATAGGCCAGGGCCTGGCGGATCTCGCCAAGGTGGTAGCCGGTATGAATGACCACACCGAACGCTCCACCGAGCACCGGTTCAGGCCACTGGTCGTTCACCCTGGCCAGCTCGATGAATTCGGTGAAGCTGGCCTTGAGCCCGTCCACCAGGGCAGCCCATTCCTCATCGGAGACGGTCTCCACCGCCCACGATGACGCCCAGTCGGCCGGGATGAACTCTCCCGCGGCGGCGTTCTTCAGCACCACGTCGACGTAGAAGCGGATGTGGTTGACCTTGGCGGCAATGGTGCCGCTGCCGGGTCCGAGTGGGGTCGAGGCCTGCGCGGCGGTGATGTCCGCCAGGGTCTCGTACAACGAGTCACCCTTGTCGAGAAAAATCCCGTGCACACTGCTCGTTGCCTCTTCCAGCGATGCGAGCAGCGCGGAACGAAAATCCTCTTCCGGAATGGTGCGGACGCTCTCGGTAGACATGCTGTGGTTCCTTTGGCTTTCACCATGTCGATCATGGCTCCGAACGACTGGAGCGATCGTAGCCCGGTGATGGGGACAGGGATCGTCCTCATTTCTCCGGGCACTACACTGGCACCAACGAACCTGGCACGAGCCGGGCGAAACCCAGGGAGTGATGCAGCATGTGGTGGCAGGATCTGTTGTGGGGTGTCTGGAACGGGTTGACGGCCTGGATCGTCCTGATCGTGCACGTCTTCGGCGGCTGGGATCAGTTTCCCCTCTTCGACACGAGCAAGACGTCCGCCAATGGCAACTGGTATGCCTTTGGCTTCCTGCTCGGCACCGGGTCCCCGTTGCTTGGCTTCCTCCGCCGCAAATGATCGGCCGGGCTATACGGTGGGAAAGGTGGCCAGCCGAATCAGCGCGTAACAGAGCAGTCCCACGGCGAGGAAGAGCACCAGCAGCTTGGGCTGATACCAGTCAATTCGCGACGAAATACCCCCGAAGAACAGCACCATCGCGAAGATGACAGTGAGCTGCACGTAAGCTTCGCTGCGAGCACTCGCCGTTCTTCCCTGTTCGAATGTCTCTTCGGCCTGCTGCTCCAGTTCCACCGCCTGCTGCAGCGGTGGGTTGGTGTACAGGCCCTGCTCGAACGGTCCACCCGGCGCATCGGGGTTGTTCAACGGATCCAGCGCCTGCCAATCTGCCACGGCCTGTTCCAGATCAGGACTGAAGCGGTTGGCGTTGAAGGTGATCAGCGCCTCGTCATTCGTGGCGACTGCCTCTGCCCACGAGTTGAACACCGTCAGGTCGCCGAGCGCCAGCATGTAGCCAATGGTGGATGCCCGCGACGATTCCACCCGAATGGCACTGGCCTGGGAATATCGCAGCGACTGCTCGCCACTCCAGCGGCTGGCCTGGTAGCCGGCCCACGCCGCCGACAGCGAGGCGATGGACAGCAGGATCACGGCCAGCAGTTCCAGCATCCGGTCTGGCACGGCTGGCATCCAGCCGGAGCCCGATCTCCGCGGTGGTGTCGATCCATCAACCGTATTCTCGTCCGTCTGAACCACGTTCCCCTCTCCCCAACACCCGGCCCGGGATGACCGGGCCCCTGTCCGCATGGCATGCTCTGCACAGCGTACCAATCCTTCCGCGCGGTCAGGAGTTCATTCGCATGCCCATCGAGCCCGGCACGATTTCCCTTCGCCTCGAAGGCTACGACGCCCCCGGCAAAACCTGCCCGGCCCCCGACGGAATCGGTCTTGGTATCCAGGAGGGTCAGGAAGTGGTTGGCGTCCTGATGTCGAGCGAACCGGAGCCCCGCTTTCGCGGACACCTCAACATCACGCCCACCGATGACGGCTACAAGCTTGGGGGACCGTTCGTGCACGGCCCGGCTGGCGACAAATTCCTCTACCTGGCCTGGATTCACCTCAAGGGGCGGCAGACCATGTCCCGGATCAAGCTGCGGCTGGTCGACATCGACCCGGCACTGATCCTCCGGGCCCGCGACGAAGAGGGCGTGCTGGTGGGCAAGGTCAAGCTGACCACCGAGCAGGGGAGACCGGCCAGCGGCTCGCTCCGGCCCCCGCTGATCACCTGGTCAGTCGAAAACGAATAACCCCGCGGTTCATCGGTGCGCGTTCACCACGTGTGTCGATAGCGGACTCACCCGGTGCGCATGAACATGGCGGTGGCATCTGGACCAACTGTCGGGAGCCCGAATGCCATGGCGGTAGCCGTTCCCAGCGGCCCGATCAGGAACTGGACACCCAGGCGGCCGAGCATGACTTCGCCACTGGGCGGAAGCGGATAGGTAAAGACATCGCGCGCCCAATGCGTGAGGTCGAGCCGGCTGGGGAGAGGACCGAACTCCAGCACGAGGTGACCGTTCTCCTCGCGCACCATCAGTTCCCCATACAGATCGTTGGTGTAGGTGGCAGTGTAGGCGTCGAGTGCCAGTGGCGGTTCGGTGGTGGGAGCGTCACCGGCCGGGAATGGGGCATTGGCGCGCACGGCATCAATTCCGGCGGCCATCTGGTCTCCCAGCAGGGCCACCCAGTCCCGGGTTGGCTCACCTTCGTCGACGATCTCGAAGAAGGCCCGGGCGATCCCATCGGACAGGCCGTTGGGCCAGGCGTTGGTGAGCACCACGATGCCGAGCCCGGCTTCGGGCAGCAGATCGACCCCCGTCCGAAAGCCGCTACTGAAATCGCCGATGTGTTGGACATGCAGGCGACCGTACGCGTCGTGACTCAATCGCCAGCCCAGGCCGTAGGACAATCCCGCACCATCCGCCGGATTGGGCGGAGAGGCTTCGAGAATCTGCGATCGCCACGTCTCCAGCAATGGCGTGCTGGCCACCACCTCAACACCATCGACCACTCCGCCAGCCAGTTGCAGCCGCATCCATTGGGCGAGATCCTGCAGGTTGGCACTCACACCACCGGCCGGCGCCGACGCCTCGGCATCGGTCACTTCCCCCAGCGCCCAGCTGCCATCCAGTTTCAGATAGTGAGGGGCAGCCTTGTTCGACTGGCCGAGATAGTCCACCAGGCGATAGCTGGCGGAGGTCATCCCGAGAGGACCGAACAGCCGCTCATCGGCGAGGTCTTCCCACGCCAGTCCGGTGGTGTTCGCCGCCGCGTATCCGGCCACCGCCAGACCAAGGTTGGTGTAGGCAAAGGCTGTTCGCAATGGTGTGGCGGGAGGCACGAGGCGTAACCGGGCCACACTCTCGTCCCGATCGTAGCCGAAGGTCGCGGTCAGACTGTCACCGGCATAGGCGGGCAGCCCGGAACGATGGCTGAACAGGTCCCGCAGGGTGACCTGGGCGGTCAGCCAGGGGTCGGAGAGGGCGAACCCGGGGAGGAGTTCGGCCGCGACATCGTCCCAGGTTGCGCTGCCATCGCCCACCACGGCGGCAACCAGCGTTGAAGAGACGGCCTTGGACATCGATGCGAGCTGGAAGACGGTTTCCGGAGTGACAGGTTCGGGTTTGCCGACCTCGCGGACGCCAAATCCGCGCTCGTAGACCACCGTATCGTCGAAAACGACCGCCACCGCCACACCAGGTACGCCGGTCTGGGCCATGGCATCCTCTACCAGCTGATCGAGCCGCGGCAACGCCTGGTCCACCCGCTCCGGGGTGATCGCCCCGTCATCCAGCACGGCCGGTGTTGCCTGGCGGGCGCCGGTGATGTGAGGAATGGCAACCGCCGCGGCACTGGCAAGGCCGACCTGCAAGGCCTGGCGGCGGGAATAGTGACGTGTCATCGCCCGTTCTCCTGTTTTGAACACTGCGCAGGCATGTTACGACCAGCGCGCCGCGTGGGGAGGCCCGCTCTGCACCAAGCCCGTGCCTTCAGCGCGGACTTCGGCAGGTTGCCTGGGGCCTCGACGGCTGGCGGACTGATTGTCCGCCGCATCGGGCCCGGAGATGGCTATTGGCCTGTTGCGAGCCTCAATCATCGGCACGCGGAATCAGGCGCAGCCCCAGTGACACCCACTGCACAGTGCCGTCCTCGTCGCGTACAAACGGGAGCCGGGATGGGCCGATAGTTGCCATATCCTCGGCCAGGAATGACACAGGAATCTCCGGCAACGGTGCTGGCGTGAGGTCAGGAATGTAGGCTCCGGGCTGTTCGATGGTCTCGATCAACACCTGCAGCCCGTCATCAGTTGCGGAAAGGGTCACTGCCTGACCAGGATCGGCAAATCGCCCCACATAGGCAGCCAACTCATCGGGCGGAACTTCCACCGATGCGGCATCGGCCGGGGCTGCGAGTTCGGACGCCAGGCCAACCCGGCCCACCAGCCCCGCCAGTTCCGGTATCCGGGCCAGGCAGGCATTCAACGCGGCGGCGCCCACCGCCACGCCACCACCCTGGGCATTGGTCAGCACGGTCACCGCCACCCCATGGTCGGGAAACAGCACAAGGTCGGCATGCTGGCCCGCGGTATCTCCCCCGTGGAACACGGCCCGCACGCCATCCAGATCCTGCACGAACCAGTCTCGCCCCATCTGGAGCGCCGTGGTGCCGGGCACGTCCACCACGGGTTCCTGCATCTGCGCCAGGGTGTCCGGGTGAACGACGTTGGCCGGGCCGGCCACCACCCCGTCTGCCAGATGGAACCGTGCGTAGCGGATGAGATCACGGGTGGTAGACCAGATTCCCCCGGCCGGATCGACCGAGCGGGGCAGCCAGAGCGGAGTTTGGACGGCAAGGGTGACCTGCTCATTCTGCATCAGGGCCAAATGGCCGTCAGCATAGGGAGCGCGGCGGACAGCCGCCGGGTCGAGCACGCTGACATCCATGCCCAGCGGATCGAGCACCAGGTTCCGGATGGCCGCTCGGTACGCTGTGCCTGTGCTGATTTCGATCAGGTGACCGAGCAGCGAGAATGCCGCATTGTTGTAGGAGAAATACGCTCCGAGTGGATAGATCTGGGGCAATTCCGGGAGCCGCTCGGCAACGTATCGGGCCAGCGCATCGTCGTTTTCTCCCGTGTAGAATCCTTCATCCCCATACCAGCCCGCCGTGTGGTCGAGCAGGTTGCCCACCGTGACCTGGTCGGCCGCCTCCGCATCGATCAGGGTGAGATTTGGCAGGTAGGTTCGAACCGGTGCGTCGACCTCCAGGGCAGCCTCGTCGATGAGTCGCCAGATGCCGGTTGCCGTCACGGTCTTGGTGATCGAGCCAATCTGGAACAGGGTATCGGGGGTCACCTCACTCAGCGAGGAGATGCTGGCCACGCCAAAGACCGCGTGTTCTTCCCGATCGCCGATCAGCATCCCCACGGCGGCGCCAGGCACGAGATGCTGCTCCATGGCCTGCACGACTGCCTCGGCCACCTCCCGGAACAGTGGTGACGCGTCGCCGGCGAGGGAGCTGCTGATGGGTGGGATGACCCCATCCACGGCGCTGACAGGAGCGTCTGGGGTGGCCTCCACGGGTTGACGCGCGGTGACCGCCGCTGGCACCCCGGCAGCGACCGCCGTTGCCCCGGCCGCCAGGGTGAGCAATCTCCGGCGGGAGGTGCGAAATGCCGAAAGCGTGATTGGCTCGCGCATGGGTGGTCTCCAGAATCGTGATGCAAGCAGGAACGATGCTGAAACCACGCTAGCGGGGAGACACCCACGCAGCAATCGAGGGCGGTACCCGGTTTTGTGCGAATGAGGTACTCAGTTTTCGGCCGGCCCACGTTCGGGAGGCCCGGCCGGTGGCGTTGGCTCCGCGGGGAGCTCCAATACGCCCCCTACCGCCGCGCGTGTGTGCACGCCAAGCTTGGCCAGAATGTGGGCAACGTGGTTTTCCACCGTGCGAACGCTCAGGTACAGGTTCGCGGCAATTGCAGCGTCGGTCTGACCGGCGGCCACCAGCAGGGCGACCTCCTTCTCCCGCCTGGTCAACCCACTCGCTGCAGACGGAGGTTCGCCGGGGTCAGGGTCCAGCGGAAACGGCTCACTCGCCAGCGCGACCACCTGCGCCGCATCCAGGTTGCGGCCATCAGCCCAGGCCGCGTCGAGTGCCTGCTGGCCCAACACAAGACGAGCTTTGGACAGGGCCTCGTCCAGCGCGACCTGGTTTCTGGCAACCCGAAATCGCAGTCCGACTCGCTCACGCAAACCCTCGGATGCCCCCAGCAAACGAACACCATGCCCTTCCCGCCCAGCCATCATCGCCACGATGGCCACCGCTTCCACGATATCTGCGATGGCCCTCCATCCGCGAGAGCCCCACCCCAGCCCGAGGGCCTCTCGATAGAGCTCCAACGATCGAGCGTATTCCTGTTGATCGCGGGCCAGGTCGCCCAGGTCACCCAGCACCATGATCAATCCGACCGTGTAGTCAGCATTCCGCATGCAGCCGAGCGCGATTCGCAGGTGCCCGTCTGCACCTCGCAGGTCGCCTCGGGCGCGGGCCACCACGGCAAGGTTGATCTGGGCCCAGCCTTCCAGGATTCTGGCCAGCCGCTCGTCGTCCACGCGCGACACTGACGCAAGGCATCGCTGCAAATGGGCCTCACCACCATCCAGGTCCCCCTGCATGGTGGCCAGCCCACCAAGTCCGATCAGGGCGAGGCCCGTATCAAAGGCAATGCCGTGTTGCTGGCACCCCACCAGGGCCGCCGTCAGGTTGATCCCGGCTTCCTGACTCAGCCCCAGAAAGATCTCGATCATGCCGAGCACCACCATGGCCCTGGCTGCCTCGGCCCCTGCCGGGTGAGCAGTCGCCAGCGCACGACCAAGCCACGCCTGCGCCTCCCGATAGTGGCCATGATCGGACCAGAACAGGCTCATCGATGTCGCGAGTTGCAGGAGCTGCGCATCCTCTCCTGCCTGGTCGAGCCATCCGAGCGCAGACCGCAGATTGGCGTATTCCGCCTCCAGCAGGCTCAGCTCCGGGCCCGCGTCATGCAACAGCGTGGTGTATTCGTGCCGTTTGGCGAACGCCAGGAACGTGGTGGCATGGGCACGTCGCAGGGCCTCAGCCTCTCCACTTGCCTCCAACTGGTCCAGGGCGAACTCGCGAATCGTTTCCAGCATCCGGTACCGCACGGCGCCCGTGTTGGTCGGCTCGATCTGCAGCAGGCTGGCATCGATCAACACGCCCAGGTCATCAAATATCGCGAGGTCAGACCATGGCCGGTTCTCGGAGTGTCGATCACCCAGCACCTGGTCGGCGGTCTCCAGCATGCATCCCCCACTGAACACCGCCAGACGCCGAAAACTGCGTTGCTCCCGCGGGGTCAGCAAATCGTAGCTCCAGGCAATCGCATTCCGCATCGTCTGCAACCGCCCCGGTTTATCCCGGGAACCTCCAGTGAGCAGGGGCAGTCGATGATCGAGCCGGGTGAGCAGGTCAGCCAGGGACAGGTGGCGAATGCGGGGCGCCACCAACTCGATTGCGAGCGGAAGCCCATCCAGGCGGCGGCAGATTTCGGCCACCAACGGGGCGTTGGTGGCGGTGAGCTGAAACGATGGGTCAACCGCGCGGGCACGCTGATCGAACAGCCGGATCGACGCAAAGCGCATCAGGTCATCGGGGGTGGGGGACGAGTCGGACTCGGGCAGCGACAGGGCTGGAACGGTGAGGGTCTGTTCTCCCGAAACCCTCAGCAGAACCTGGCTCGTGACCAGCATCGTCAACGCCGGGCACCTTGCCAGCAGGTCGGTCAGTACATGCGCCGCCGTGACCACATGCTCAACGTTGTCCACCACCAGGAGCATGTTCACCGGCTGCAATGCCGTCACCAGTGCCTCGAGCAGATCCTCGCCGGGTCTGGGCTGCACATTGACCGCTTCGGCAATCGCCGCTGGCACCAGACCGGCATCGCGCACGGCTTCCAGGGGCACGAAGCACACACCATCGGCATAGAGGTCGGCCATCTCCGCAGCCAGGTGCAGCGCAAGTCGTGTCTTGCCGATGCCGCCGGGACCGGTGAGGGTCAGCAGGCGAAGGTCTGGCTGCTCCAGCATGGCTCGAACCTGCGCCACCTCCCGCTCTCGTCCAATCAGCGACGTGAGGGGCACGGGAGGCTTCGCGGTTCTGACCCGTAGCAACGAAAGCCCGGATCGACGCCACGGGTCGACGCGTTCGGTTTGTGGCCTGGGGCTCATGGGAGAACACCCAGTCGTATCCTCTGTCTCATCGAATCATCATGGTGGCCGCACGGCAGGGCAGTCAAGCGCACGGAGTTCCCGTTTCCCCTGGTGGGCTCCGGCAGCAGCAACCCGTTGCTGGCACCCTGCAACCAGCTTACGACTTCATCAGCCTGCGCCAGGTTCCACATCAGGGACAATTCCTGTCCGCCCAGCCTGGGACACTCCTCTCTTGTGCTCGCCCACAGTCGCTGGCCTTTTTCCAAGACTTGACTTGGTTTATCCAGCAATGCATCATGCTTTGGTTGCAACTTGCCCTGTACTCGTTCGGAGTCGCCCGTGTCCGCCCCTGCCCCTGTCATCCAGGTCGCCAACCTGCGCAAGGTCTACGAAGTTCCGGTTCGGGAGAGTGGACTGAGGGCCGCGATCGGTTCGCTGGTCGACCGCAAGACCCGGGATGTGGTGGCCGTGAAAGACATCTCGTTCGAGATCGGGGCGGGTGAGGTGGTCGGGTTTCTCGGACCGAACGGCGCCGGAAAAACCACCACGCTGAAGATGCTGGCGGGGCTGCTCCACCCCACCTCCGGCACCGCCAATGTCCTCGGCTACACCCCGTGGGAGCGGGACAGGGCCTACCTCCGGCGGATGTCCCTGATCATGGGCCAGCGCAACCAGCTCACCTGGGACATTCCGGTGATGGACTCGTTCGAACTGAACAAGGCCATCTTCCGCATCTCCGACACCGATTTCGCGACCCGGCGCGACGAACTGATCGAGATGCTGGACCTAAGCGAGTTGCTCAAGAAGCCGGTGCGCAACCTGTCGCTGGGCGAACGGATGAAGTGCGAAATCGCCGGGTCGCTGCTCCACCATCCGGCCATCCTCTTCCTCGACGAACCGACCATCGGGCTCGACGTGGCGATGCAGCGGCGGATCCGGTCGTTCGTGGCCGACTACAACGCCCGCACCGGGGCCTCGATCATGCTGACCAGCCACTACATGGCCGATGTGGAGGCGCTCTGCCAACGCGTGATCGTGATTCACCACGGCACGTTGCTCTACGACGGTGGCCTGCCGGGCCTGGTCAGCACCTTCTCCCCGCACAAGACCATCACGGTCGAGATCGAGGAAGGCGACCACGGTTCGGTCGACGTGGCGGCGATTGAACGCCTGCTCGGACCGAACGGCGAACTGGTCGAACACTCCCAGGTCGGGGTGACGGTTCGCGTGCCGAAGGCGGAGACCGCCCGGGTCACCACCCAGTTGCTGGCCACCCTGCCGATCGCCGACCTGACCGTGGAAGACCCGCCGATCGAGGACGTGATCGAGCGCGTCTTCTCCACCGGCAACGATGAGCAGGCGGGAGCGGCCTGATGGCGAGCATCCCACACGGCGAATCGTTCAGCCCTGGAGCGCTGGCCCGGTTCTACTCCGCCAAAATCCGCACCGAAACCGCATTGCAGTTGATGTATCGCGGCAATGTGGTGATCTGGCTCTTCGCGCTGGTCGCCACCCCGCTGATCTCAATCGTGGTCTGGACGGCGGTCGCCCGGTCGCAGGGCGGTGAGGCGGGCGGGTTCACCGAGGGCGGCTATGCGGCGTATTTCATCATCGTGATGGTGGTGAACCAACTGACCTTCTCGTGGCACATGTGGGAACTCGGCTGGCGGGTGCAGCAGGGCACGTTCTCCGGGATGTTGATGCGCCCGATTCACCCGATTCACAACGATATCGTCGAAAACCTGGTCTTCAAACTGCTGACGGTCATCCTGCTGCTGCCGATTGCCGTGGTGTTCAGCTTCGTCTTCCACGCGGAATATCACTGGCGCTTCCCGCATCTGCTGGCGGTGATTCCCGCCATCGCCCTCGCCGCACTGATGGTGTTCCTGCTGGAATGGACGCTCGGCCTGATCGCCTTCTGGATCACGAAGACGAACGCCCTCTTCCAGCTTTACTCATCGGCCTATTTCTTCCTGGCCGGGATGGTCGCTCCGCTGGCGCTCCTTCCGGGCTGGGCCCAAACCCTGGCCAGCATCCTGCCTTTCCGCTGGGCGATCGCCTTCCCGGTCGACATCGCGCTCGGCACGGCTGACGGGCAGGACATCGCCATTGGGATCGGCATGCAGGTGCTCTGGATCGGCCTGTTGCTGCTGGCGCTCCGGCTGACCTGGAACCGGGCGTCCAGTCACTATTCAGCCGTGGGAGCCTGAGCATGCATGCCCTGACCGTAGTCAAAACCTATCTCCGGCTCGGCCTGCTCAACGTGATGCAGTACCGCGCCGACTTCTTCATGCAGATCGTCTCGATTCTGGTGACGCTCGGCTCGGCCCTGTTGACGATCGGCATCGTCTTCGGCCAGACCAACGAGATTGGCGGCTGGACCGAACCGGACCTGATTGCCCTGATCGGCGTGCAGATGCTGGTGCGTGGGTTCACCAGCCTGGTCATGCGCCCTTCCATGGAACGCCTGATGGAGAACATCCGGATGGGCACGCTGGACTTCATGCTGACCAAACCAGCCGATTCGCAATTGCTGGCCAGTGTGGCGCAGGTCAACGTCGCCGCCTCGGCTGACATCCTCGGCGGAGCAGTCGTGCTGGGGCTGGCGCTGGCCCGGCTCGGGTCCGCCGTCGGCGTCGGGGAGGCCCTGCTCTTCGTGGTGATGCTGTTCTGCGGGGTGGTGATGATCTACTCGTTCCTGCTGGCGACCAGCACCATCGCCTTCTGGTTCGTGCGGGTCGACAACCTGCTGGTGATCTTCAACACGATGTTCAACGGGGCAGGAGGCTGGCCGATCACCATTTTTCCCGCCTGGCTGAAGTTCTCGCTGACCTTCATGGTGCCAGTCGCCTTCGCCGTGACCGTTCCTGCTCAAAGCCTGACCGGCCGCCTGACGGTTGGCTATGCGTTGGGCGCGATTGCGCTGGCCGTGTTCTTTGCCATTGGCTCGCGCTGGTTCTGGCGCTTCGGCCTGAAGCACTACACAGGAGCCTCAGCCTGACGGAGAAAATAGTAAATAGAAAATAGGAAGTAGTAGGGGTCGACCTTTCGAGCCTGGACGACCGAGTTGGCGGCCACGGACTGGCTCGAATGTGTCGACCCAGCTACCACGTCTGAACCACCGCAGCGTACGTAAGAGTGCGGATGGCGGCAGGGGGCTCCGCGATGGACACTGGTCACATTGATGATCGCTCCGTTCCCCGCCGAGGTTCCTTCCCATGTCACCTGCGTCGCACCACCTGCCCGGCACCTCGTTCACCCGGCGCCGGATTGCCGCCCTGATTGGCCTCGGGGTGGCCGGGGCCATGACCACTGGCGTGCTGAACGGTGCCCGGCGGGTGACCGAAGGGCTCCTCGAATGGCACGACGATCCGTTCTACGTATTGCCCGATCCGATTCCAGCCGGTGAACCGGGCACCATCTTCCGCCAGGAGGAACTGCTCAGCGCCCCCACCGGCACGCGTGCCTGGCGGGTGCTGTATCACTCGCAGGATCGAGAGGACGCGAACATCCTCGTCTCCGGCGTGATCGTGACACCGAACGGTGAGGCTCCGGCCGGAGGTCGCCCGATCGTTTCCTGGGGACATCCCACCACCGGGATCGCCCCGCATTGCGCCCCATCGGTTGGCATCGACCCGTTCATCCTCTTCGAAGGCATGCACGACCTGCTCGACCAGGGGTACGTCATCGCCGCCACTGACTATTCCGGCATGGGCGTCCCCGGTCCCGACGCCTACCTGGTCGGCCTCACCGAGGGGCGGAACGTGCTCGACGTCGCCCGGGCGGCCCACAATCTCCCGGAAACCAGTGCCAACGACCGGCTGCTGCTCTGGGGACACTCGCAGGGCGGCCACGCCGTGTTGTTCGCCGGCCAGCTGGCGGAAGAGTACGCGCCGGAATTCAC
>CAZNQC010000070.1:12125-13985 GCA_964574825.1 uncultured Sphaerobacteraceae bacterium
GAGCCGTGGTCCAGCATCATCGCCGAGAACACCCCGGCGGCGAAGCCGTTTTTCGTGCCACTCTTCGTCGCCCAGGGAGAAACCGATACCCTCGTGCATCCGGCAATCACCGCCGCATTCGTGCACCAGCAGCAGGAGCTGGGCACCGAGGTCACGTTCGTGAAACTGCCGGACACCGGGCATGGGCTCGCCGCCGACCGGGCCATGCCGCACCTGCTGGATTGGCTGGCCACCCTGCCGGCCTAGGGCAAAGTCGCGTCGAGGGGTGGCACCCAGACGACAACGAAGGGCCGGGGCGAATCGACGATGGTTGTCAGGTACGCATCCGGATAGGTGCGTTCCACCTCGGCCAGTCGCCCCGCGTCATCGGTATTGACGATGAGCAGGAGCGGTCGCGAGACCTCCTGCACCGGCAGCGGGGCATCGACCAGCACATTGTGCCGCGGTCCCCAGGTGATATCGCCCAGTTCGATGCCGATGTTGCGGATGTCGAGCCAACCCGGCCAGTCGATCACATAGGCGTCCTCGGGGGAAACACCCACCGCCGCGGCCCCCTGGATTGTCTGGGCAATCTCGGTGGTATTGGGCACCTGTGCGCGGACCTGTTCGTCGAACTCGCGAAAGTACTGGTCGAAGCTCAACACTGCGACTGTCACGAGCAGCGCTGCGATGAATGGGGCCGCCACGAGATCCCCGCGCCACGGATCCAGCGCCTGCCGCAACCGCCTCACCAGCATGGCGAGCGGGAGTGCCGCGATCGTGAAGACGACGGGCGCCAGCGTTCCTTCCCGGTTGACACTCGGGACCTCGATGGGGAAGGCAATGGCGAGGGTGGCGGCAAGCCCCAGGATCGGGAGTGCCAGGATCAGGAAGACAGCACGCGGATCTCGCCAGCGCGCGATGCAGGTGAGCGTGATCGCCAGGCCGGCCAGGAACAACGCGCCGGTCACCACGTCCAGCATCGGCGCGTAGGTGACGGCGTTCACCCAGGTCCGGTCCCCCTGCCAGTTGAACCCGAGCGCGGCATGCCAGTTGTTGGTGAGGAAGCCGGGAAGTTGGTCGAAGAATGCGCCAACCGCCCCCTCACCACCCTCCCCGGTCAGCCGGGCGCTGGCGCGGGACCAGAACATCTGCGGATGCTCCACGGCGTAGCGGCCCAGCGGCACGAACACGATCGCAGCGGTGAGTCCGACCAGGAGCCCATCCTCGATCACCTGTCGCCGGGCGGTCCAACTGCCAGCGGTGACCAGCGCGATGGCAAGCCCCAGGCAGACCGCTGGCACAACGACCCGGAATGGCGAGTAGCCATAGAGCCCGATACCGATCGCCAGGCCGCAGAGCAAGGCGTCGCGCCGGTCGCGGGTGCGCATCCAGCGCAGGAACAGCCACAGGGTGGCGCCCGTCGCGATGACCGCATAGGGAAAACGCAACCCGGCACGACTGATCTCGACCGGCCAGGTTCCGATCGCGAAGAGCATGGCCGCCAGCAAGCCGGTCACACGTCCCGCCAGCTCCCTGGCCAGCAGGTAGACGAACGGAATCGCCAGCGTTCCGACCAACGCGGTGCCGATCTTGAGATGCGTGAAGTCGACCGGCCAATGGAACGCCCGCATCAGGCCCGCGGTGAGATAGAACTGGGCAGGTTCCCGGCCGGTATTGCGCTCGAAGAAGATCGGTCGTTCGCCATCGAGGACATCGGTGACATCGAGCAGCTTTTCGGCGTGGTCGCTGGTGGGATTCAGCGGGGTTTCGTCGATCCGGTGGAGGCGGAAGAACGCTCCAACCGCCACCGCCAGGATCAGCACGGCGATCACCACCACATCCCGGGTGGCAAACGTTGCGGGAAGCCGCGGAAGTCGC
>CAZNQC010000070.1:14085-15593 GCA_964574825.1 uncultured Sphaerobacteraceae bacterium
TCGCCACGATGGCCACAACCAGCATTGGCCAGCGAGGTGACGCGGAGGAAGCCCGGAGACCAGGCTCGGTGGGAACCGGGCGGAACAGATGGCCAGCAATCCAGGTGTCGTAGACCCACGGCGCAAGCCCGGCCACCAGCAGGACGATGGCGAGGACGGAGACGTGCTGGTGATTGAAGGAATCATTCGCCCAAATCAGCAGCAGCAGGCCAACCGGAAGCAGCACCAGGCGCAACTCGCGACCGCGGGTGGCATTCCGGCCCGGCAAGGGAACGCCAGCATTTCCATCATCCGGCCGGGGCATTTCGCGCGGTCGTTCCGATGCGGAGGGGGACGTCATTCGAAGAACCTGTAGCGCAGGAGCGTGCCGGCCACCACCAGACCATCGCGCCAGGTGATCTTCTTGCCCTCACGATATTCACGCCCGGCATAGGAGATCGGCACCTCGTAAATGCGGTGCCCGCGCTTGAGAATCCTGGCCGTGATTTCGGGGTCGAACCCCCAGCGCTCGGAGCGAAGCTGGAACGACCGGGCAACCTCGGCCGTGAGGACCTTGTACCCGGTTTCGAGATCGGTCAGCGTGGTGTCATAGAGCAGATTGCAGGTGAACGTCAGCAGTTTGTTGCCAACGCTGTGCCAGAAGTACATGGCCTTGTGCGGGCCAAGAAAGCGCGAGCCATAGACAACCTGCGCGACGCCTCGTTCGATCGGATCGAGCAGCAACGGGAAATCGGCCGGGTCATATTCGAGGTCGCCATCCTGCACGATCACGACATCACCGCGCACAAGTTCCAGACCGGAACGGACGGCGGCGCCCTTGCCCCGGTTGACGGGATGAATCAGCAGCACGATCGTGCCGGCTTCTTCTTCCGCCTGCAACAGTTCCGTCGTGCCATCGCGCGACCCATCGTCGACCACGATCACCTGCAACGGCAACGATGTCGCGCGCAACCGGCGCAAGACCTCGCCGATCGTCGCCCGCTCGTTGTAGGCGGGAACGACCACCGAAACGAGACGGATGGGATGAGACGATTCATCCCCGCCTGCAGGCGTTGCCATTGCTCCCCTTCTGCCATCCGCCATTCGCAAACCTGCTGACGTCCATCGCTCGCGACGCTCAGGGAAAACCTTGCCGACCACGTCAGGATGCCCGTCCTGGCGTGATCGGCAAGTCCTCGGGCCGATGACTTTTGGCCTGGCTACCGGTGTTCTGTTGGCTGACCGTCCGGCTGCCGCCCATTCCGCAGCAGCAGATAGGCGCCGCCACCGAGCAACATGGCGCCGCCCAACAGCATCAGCAAGGCGGTCGGGGGTGGGGTCGATCCATTGGTCCCCTCACCGGTCGAGGGCAGCACGTTCACCGGCGCTTTCGTTGGCGGTATCTCGTGGGTTGGTGTCACGCAATGGTCGGCGGTGCCCTGACTGAAGGCGAGCACGCCATGTACCGGCGCAATACCTCGTGCCAACGACAGGCCCGCGTCTACCAACGTTTGATCGATACCGGACTC
>CAZNQC010000071.1:0-15458 GCA_964574825.1 uncultured Sphaerobacteraceae bacterium
CTTTACTCGTTTCTCTTTCCTCACCTCCGCGGTAAATCGCGGTAATTCCGCGTTTATTGGAGTCGAGAAAGCCCATGGAATCAACGAAACTGGGAATTACCGAATAAAAGAATTACTGCAGTCGCATTCACAGATCGTCGGCGCCAACCCTGGGAACAGAGTCGCAGTTCTGGTTCAACTCCCGGCCAGGCTAAGCAACTCGTCGACCAGTCTGGCAGCCGCATCCTCCCGGCTCGTCGAACGCGCAGCATTGCCCATCGCCTGGAGGCGATCGGAGTCGGCCAGCAACGCCAGTATCTCGTCGCCGAGACGTGTCGCATCCGTCTCGGACTGTTCCAGCACCACCGCCCCGTCAACGGCGGCCAGCACCCTCGCATTCTTTCGTTGCTCATCACCCCAGGTGCCGGGCAGCGGAATCAGTACGGAAGGGAGTCCGAGATACCCGAGCTCGCTAACGGTGCCGGCTCCGGCGCGGCCAACCACCAGGTCAGCCATCGCGAAGACGTCCGGCAATTCATCGCGCACGAACTCGTGAACGACATAACGAGACCTGAGCGGTGTTGGCAGGCCCTCTCTCAGAGTGGAATGCCGCGCGAAGTCATCGTTGGCGCGGGCCGGTCCCACCTGGTGAACGATCTGGGCTGATTCCAGCAGCCGCGGAAGATTCGGCTCGATTCGCTGGTTCAGCGGGGATGCTCCCAGGGCGCCACCCGTGATGTACACCACCGGCAGGTCGCTCGAGAATCCGGCCCAGGCTAGCCCTCGGGCCCGATCGCCTGTTTTGAGGGATGCCCGCACCGGATTGCCCGTGACGACCACCCGCGAGTGGCGCTGCCGGGCAAGCTCTCCGGTTTGGTCGAAACCGACGGCGAACGTCGTCGCGAACCGGGACGCCGTCTTGTTGGCAATGCCGATCTGCGCCGTCTGCTCGTGCGTCAGGATCGGTGCCCGCTCCGAAAGGCGGATTCTCGCCAGGGTTGCGTGTCCCACCACCGTCGGCACGCTGACCGCTCCACCGGTGCTGTAAATCACGTCAGGGCGGAAACGTCGTGCGTGCAATCCCCCCTGGACCGTGCCGATCGGCACCCGCATCGCGTCGGTAACGGTCTCGATTGCGAGGTACCGCCGCAGTTTGCCTGTTTGAATGGCCACGAACTCAATACCCTGGGCCTCCGCGATATCACGCTCAACCCCCTTGTGTCCTCCCACCCACAAGGCATCGATCGGAATGCCGCGGCGTCGAAGCTCTTCGATCACGGCCACCGCCGGCAGCACGTGGCCACCGGTTCCGCCGCCGGCGATCAGAAGTCGAAGCGTGGAACTGGATGTGGTCACGTGATACTCCGTGGAAGCAGAACGCCCGGGATTTCAGCGGGGAAGTATAGCCCTCGTGCTACCATGCCGAACGTGAAAGGGGATGCAGTGCTGCCAGATCACGACGGTGTCGAACGAGAAGGGGAGAGATCGTCGTGGTGGCCGGTGATCGCTGTTTCGGGGTCATTGATGATCCTCACGGTGGTGACCGACCAGGCAACCAAGGCGCTCATGACCGGCTGGCTCGGGCCTGCCGCTGCCCAGCACCGGAAGGACCTGCTTGGAACCTTTCTCGGCTTTGAGTATGTCCGGAACACCGGCGTTGCCTTTGGCATGCTGAAGGGTCAGCAATGGCTCGTCTCGGTTCTGGCCATCATTGTCCTGGCGGCATTCCTTCTTGCCTTCTGGCGGGAGCTGCCCACCCATCGCATGCTTCAGGTTGGGGTCGGGTTGATCGTGGGTGGGGCCCTGGGGAATCTCATCGACCGGTTCCGGCTCGGCCACGTCATCGACTTTGTCGCCGTAGGCTCGTTTCCCCGTTTCAACGTCGCCGATTCGGCCATCACCATTGGTCTGCTCTTCCTGTGCGGCTTTCTCCTGTTTGGTCAGGAGAATCATCGGGAACCTGACCAGCAGACGAACAGGATCATGCCAGGATGACGCACAAGGAAGACCAGACCGAAACCGCCCATGAGGTAGTGGAGCTCACGCCGCTCAAGGAGGAGAAGGGCACCCGGCTCGATCGGTTCATCTCCGATACGCTCACCGACCTCAGCCGCACCTATCTGCAGACACTCATCGACGAGGGCCTCGTTCAGGTCGATGGCGTGCCGCGCCGGGCCGCTTTCAAGGTCACCCCCGGGCAGCGCATCAGTGTCGCCATCCCCGAAACGACGGAGATCGATATCCTGCCGGAGGACATTCCTCTCACTGTCATCCACGAAGATGACGATGTGATCGTGCTGGACAAGGAGGCTGGGCGGGTTGTCCATCCTGCCCCGGGTCATCCTGGTGGCACGCTCGTCAATGGATTGCTGTTTCACTATCCTGACATCTCGATTGGCGGCACGAACCGTCCCGGCATCGTCCACCGCCTCGACAAGGACACCTCCGGCGTGATGATCGTCGCGCGAACCGATCGCTCCCAGGCATCTCTTGGTGCCCAATGGCAGGACCGAAAGGTCGACAAGCGCTACGTCGCCTTGGTGGCCGGGGTGATTGAGGAAGACGAGGCCACAATCGACGCGCCCATCGGCCGCGATCCCGCCAATCGCCTGCGCATGGCAGCCGTGCGGGGGGGCCGCGACGCCATCACGCACTTCACCGTCCGCCAGCGCTTCGCCGACTGCACGCTGCTGGACATCCACATCGAAACCGGGCGCACACACCAGATCCGCGTTCATCTGGCTATGATCGGGCATCCGGTTCTTGGCGATCTGCTCTACGCTTCTCCGCGTTCCCGGCAGGTTGCCTCCCGGCTCGATCTGCATCGCCAGTTCCTCCACGCATTCCGGCTGACCGTGGACCTGATCGACGGAGAACGACGGACATTTGAATCACCACTTCCGCCAGATCTGGAGGCCGTCCTCCAGCGACTGGAAGAGACGGAACCATGACCGACGAGTCGAGGCTGTCGATTCCTGCCGCGCGCGACGCCATCAATCGTTGGTTTCGAGCTGGCCTGGAGGCGGTCGATCCCTATCGTGCCACTCGCTCGGCGCTGCGCCGGGACGACATCGGTCTCCTGGTCGACAACCGTCTGGTCCCACTTCCGGCCGGATGCAGAATCGTGGGTCTGGCATTTGGCAAGGCGGCTGCTCCCATGGCCCGTGCCCTTGATGACGTCCTCGGCGACCAGCTCGATCGGCGATTGCTGCTGACCAAGGATGGCCATCTGAACGGAGCGCCCGGCAACTGGCAGCAGTTCGAAGCCGCGCATCCGGTTCCCGACCAACGCGGCGAGGCAGCCACCAACGAGATCCTGCAGGCAGTTTCCGGCCTGGCCGCCGGTGATGTCGTGATCGTGCTGGTCTCGGGCGGTGGGTCTGCCCTCCTTGAGGCGCCTCTCGCCCCGCTATCCCTGGAGGACATCCGGCGCGTCACCGATCTCCTGCTCAAGGCCGGTGCGCCGATTCAGGACCTCAATGCCGTCCGCAGCGAACTGAGCCAGGTCAAGGGTGGTGGTCTGCGCCGCATGATCGGTGACGCCACCTGCGTCTCGCTGATCCTTTCCGATGTCCTCGGGAACGACCCAACGGTGATCGCCTCGGGGCCAACCATCGTGCGCGAGCCGCAACCGCAGCGAGCGCTGGATCTCCTCGAGCGCTATGGACTCACTGGGCAGGTCGGCGAAGATATTCTGGAGTTGCTCCGCGCCGGAGATCGTCGGGCGGTCGGTGCCCCGGGCGTGGGAACGGACGAATATGTGGTCGTCGGTGACAATCAGATCCTGCTGGACACGGTTGCCGCAAGGGCCACAGCCGAAGGACACCGCGTCGCCATGATGATGGAGGGATCCGAAGGCGAGGCGGCCCAGCTGGCCGAACGATTCGTGGCCTGCGCTGAAGATCAGCCACCGGATATCGATGTCATCGTTGGCGGTGGCGAGGCAACGGTGACAGTGCGCGGAACGGGAAGCGGCGGCCGGAACACCGAGTTCGCACTCGCCGCGTCCGAGATCCTTGCCGACCGTTCTCTCGATTGGGTGGTTGCCAGTCTTGCCTCGGACGGGCAGGATGGCTCGGTCGATGCAGCGGGCGCGATCGTCGATCGATACACAACCTCGCGGGGAAGTGGTCTTGGGCTGAACGCTGGCGAGTTCCTGCGCAACAATGACAGCGGCGGCTACTTCGAGGCACTGGACGCACTCGAAGTGACGGGCCCGACCGGAACAAACGTGAACGATGTCTACATTGCCGTGCGGGTAGCGGACGGTGAACGGGCGAATTGAGCCTTACCGGTGACGATGGGGGAATGAACATGAATGGTGCGCGGGTGCTGGTGCAGTCGCTCCGGCAACTTGGCGTCGAGCACATCTTCGGATTGCCTGGCGATACTGGCATGGCACTCTACGACGCACTCTACGAGGAGCCGTCCATCACCCACGTCATGACGCGGGACGAGCGTTCCGCATCGTTCATGGCCGATGTCTACGCCCGCTTTTCTGGTCGGATGGGTGTCTGCGAGGGGCCTAGTGGCGGCGGTGCGCTCTACATCGTGCCGGGTGTCGCCGAGGCTCAAGGGTCCGCAATCCCCCTGCTCTGCCTGACGACCGACACCCCGGTCAAGGAAGAGCATCGCGGTGTCCTCACCGAACTCGATCAGGTCGGACTCTTCTCATCGATCACCAAGTGGAGCGAGCGAGTCAATCGTGGCGCCGGAATGGAAGATGCCGTATACCGTGCCGCCCGCCTGGCAACAAGCGAGCGACCAGGATCGGTCCATCTCTCGCTCCCATCGGACGTGCTCGATGAAGATGGCGGCGAACTCGTCCGGAATGCCTCCGCCTGGACTGCCACGGCGCCCGCTGCCCGGCTCCGCGCCCCGGCTGACGAAGTGCAACGTGCCGCCGACCTGATCTCCCAGTCCACCCGCCCCGTCATCGTGGCGGGTGGCGGCGTGATGACCAGCCGTGCCTGGAATGAACTCACCGCGTTTGCCGAGTCCACTGGCATTCCTGTCGCGACCAGCATCAACGGCAAGGGAGCCATTGCTGAAACCAGCGCCTGCTCGATCGGTGTGGTTGGCAACAATGGTGCTCGCTCCTATGCCAATGCCTGGGTCGCAGACGCCGACCTGATCTTCTATATCGGGACGCGTACCGACTCAACAACCACTGTTGGATGGACCCTCCCGCCGAAGGCCAATCCTCCAATCACGATTCACCTCGATATCTCGGCAAAGGAAATCGGCAACAACTATGCCACCGGTGCCATCCTGCTCGGCGATGCCGGCGCGACGCTGGTCGATCTGCTGGCAGCCATGGATGATCCCGCGCAGCTGCGAGCCAGGAATGCAGACCGCCTGGCCAGGTTGTCCCTCGAGCGAGATGCCTATTTCGCCCAGGTTGCGTCGTTGGCCGAAAGCGACAGCCAGCCTATCAAGCCTCAGCGCCTGGTGGCCACGCTCCGCTCCCTGCTCGGTGACGACGACGTGATCGTGGCGGATCCTGGCACCCCCACGCCCTACCTCGCGGCCCAGTACGTCGTGAATCGCCCCGGCCGAACGACTGCCATTCCCCGGGCCCATGGCGCGCTCGGGTACGCCATTCCTGGCGTTGTCGGCGCCCACTATGCCGGAACCGGTGGTCGCGTGGTCGGCATGCTCGGTGATGGCTCCTACGGCATGTCTGTCGGAGAGCTGGAAACAATCAGCCGGCTCGACCTGCCCGTCGTCATCATTCAATGCGATAACGGCACCTACGGGTGGATCAAGGAACTTCAGCATCTCTACCACGATCGCCGGTATTTCTCGGTCGACTTCAATCGCATCGACTACAAGGCGATCGCCGAAGGATTCGGTCTGCGCGGCTACCACGTGGAGGACCCGAGCGATCTGCAAGCAACCCTCCAGGAAGCCCTGGCCGATGGTCGCCCGGCATTCGTCAATGTCGTCACCGAACCGCAGATGACGGAAACGCCACCGGTGGCCACCTGGGAGCGCACCGTGGCCGACCAGCAACTCACCGTTTCTGGAGTGAAGTCGTGACCAGCCTGATTCTCGATGTCGATACCGGAGTCGATGATGCCGTCGCCATCGCGCTCGCAACGACGCTCGATGTTGATCTGGTCGGTATCTCCACGGTGGCCGGCAACGTACCCGTCGACTTCGCCACGCGAAACACGCTCGACGTGCTTTCCTGGCTTGGCCGTGCCGATGTCGGCGTCCATCGTGGCGCCAGTCGACCGCTGGCCGCGACCTATCACGATGCCACCCACGTGCATGGCGGAAATGGCCTCGGGGGGGTGCAGCTTCCCAGGGCGAAGGACGAGGAGATCGGCCCACCAGGCCCTGCGTTCCTGATCGAATCGGCCCTCCGTCTCGGTGATGACTTGACTGTCGTCACCCTGGGGCCATTGACGAACCTGGCGATCGCGCTCAACGTTCGACCGGAGATCGTGGACTTGATCGGGCGCGTCGTTGTGATGGGTGGCGCCTACCAGACCGATGGCAACATCACACCGCATGCCGAGTTCAATGTCTACGTCGACCCGGATGCTGCCGCCCAGGTCCTGAGTGCTCCCTGGCGTGACCTGAGGCTGGTGGGGCTCGATGTAACGCACCAGACCGTGTTCCCCCGCAGCGCATGGCAGCAGATCGACCGGTCAGCCTCACCGGCAGCCTCTTTGGTCCACGCGGTCATGGAGCGGACCTTCACCGAACGCGACATGTCGGGCTTCTATCTGCATGACCCGCTGGCTGTTGCAGTGGCAGTCGATCCCACCTTGATTGGCGGCGTCCACAGAGCTGCTGAGGTGACATTGAGCGGGGAAGAACGAGGCAAAACCAGGATCAAATCCGAGCGACCAGGTTCCTTGATCGCCACCGAGGTCGATGCGGCTGGGTTCATCGCGCGGCTGGGGTCGGCGTTGGGGTTGCCAGACATTGATCCTTTGGCCGGATTCGAGCGGCCCGACTGATCATGGCCAGGCCGTTCGCCTCATCGCCCACCACAGGCGAAGAGAACAGAGAGTCAGGCGGAACGCTCGACCGCTGAGTGAAGTACCTGTCGCAAGAGGTCCCGGGTCTCGCCGTCTGGCACGACAGCCAGGTGCGATTCAGCCGCCTCGACATAGCGAGCGGCCTCGGCTTCTGCTTCTGCGAGCGCACCCGATGCGCGAATGTCGGCAACCACACCATCGATGCGAGCATCGTCGGTTTCGTCGCCCTGCACGATCGACTCGACCAGAGTCTGCTGGCTGTCACTGGCCTGGTCGAGGAAGATCATGACCGGCAACGTAATCACGCCCTGGCGAAGATCATTCCCTGCGGGCTTGCCGAGTACCTGCGTGCCTTCCCTCAGGTCGAGAATATCGTCCATCACCTGGAATGCCATCCCAAGATCGACCCCGAACTGGCGGAGTTCCTGCACTGCGGGCTCCGGCGCATGAGCGATCACGGCACCCATCTCTGCGGCACCGGCAAACAGCGCGGCAGTCTTGCCGTAGATCCGTCGATCGTAGTCGCTTCGATGCTGGTCAATGCGATGGGCGTCGAGTGTCTCCCGGATCTGGCCATCGCAGATTTCCGCAAGCGATGTGGCAAAGATGGTCACAACTCGCGGGTCCTCGGAGGCGGCCGCCAGAATAGCCGACTGAGCGAAGAGGTAGTCGCCGATCAGGATCACCGCTCCAGAGGACACCTGGGTGTTGAGTGTCGGTTGGCCGCGTCGCAACGAAGCCCGGTCGATGTTGTCGTCGTGAACCAGGGAGGCGGTGTGCAACAACTCGACCCCGGCCGCGGCCGTGACGGCCCGATCGAGGTCCGCCGCGAATCCTCGGGCAGAAAGAAGCAACAGCAGGGGCCGCAGCCGCTTGCCTCCGGCGGAGACGATATCGCGAATCAACGCGGAAACGATCGGGAAGTCAACAGTGGCCGCCCGGCGCACCGTTTCGTCGACCCGAGCCATGTCGGGGGCCATGATTTCGAAAACATCTGCAGTGGGCAACTTCAACGATGCGCTCCATGATGCGACATCTCGAGCGGAAGTCGCGCAAACCCTCGTACAGCCATGAAGTATCCCCGCACGCGCAAGAGAGTGTCAATTTGCCAATTGGGTATACTCGCAGGGAAAGGTGGCAATTCGGAGTTTTCCGGTTTCGCCATTGGACTCTCCCCGGGCGCCCATTGGTTCGCTTCATGTTGCAATGAAACAGGAACGCATGTCCTCATCACAACCTTCCCAGCGTCCCCGCCGCCAGAGCAATCAGGACCCAATCACTCGATGGTCGTCCTCGCCATCGCGCCGGACTTCCACACCGGACGATGAGCTCTTTGACGACGCATCGGCAGCTTCGACAACCAGCACCGACCATGGACCCGTCTATCGGTCAACCAGCCGCAAAAGCGCGTCACCAACCCCATCAACCGGCGGTCCCGACTCTCCAGACAGGATCCTGCCCTGGTTGACCTGGCCGTTTAGCCTGCTATTGCCACTCGCTCTCCTTCTCGTGCTTGGCACCTGGGTCTGGCAGGGCACTCGCGGCGCCGACGCCATGAACCTGAAGGTGGTTGGAAGCCCGGACGGAGCGGCAATCTCCGGCGCCATCGTGAAGGTTGGCACCAGCGAATACACAACCTCGGATACCGGGGAAGTGGAGCTGTCATTACCTGCCACTGAGGAGCCCCTGTTGATCGAAGCCCCAGGCTTCCATGCCGTTGAAGGGCGTATTTCCCTGGAGTCGAGTCGAACGCAGGAAGTCGCGTTGCGGCCAAACGTGATGACTGGCACGCTAACCGATCAAGCGAGCGGAGCGGGACTATCCAACGTCTCAATCCGGGTCCTCAACGTGAACGGCGATGAAGTGTCGACTGCCGTCACTGGGGACGACGGGGCCTATCGTCTCGAGAACCTGCCGGAAACCGGCACAGTCGAAATCGATGCCGGCTCCTACGGCCAGCACGCTGCCGTTCTCGGCGACGACCTCACCCTCGACCTGACCCTGGCGATTCAGACCGCCAATGGTGTCGTGCTCGATGCCGATGGCGCGCCGATCCAGGGCGCGGTGATTCAATCCGGTGACGCGACAACGATCTCGACCGGAGACGGCACCTACCAGCTTGCCGGTGTCAGCGAAGGCGACCAGGTCGTCATTCGCGCATCCGGCTTCGAGTCACAGGGCGCCAACATCGGACCTGGTGGGACTGTGGATGAAGTTCGGCTCTCCCATCAGATGGTGAAGGCTGTCTACGCCAACTACAACCTCCTGACTTCGGAGGGTGGCATTGAATCGCTGATCGAGATTGCCAACACCACCGAGATCAACGCGATTGTGATCGATGTCAAGGAAGGCGTCATTTTCTACGATAGCGAAGTTCCTTTCTTCAATGATGTGGGCACCGTTCGGCCGGTCTTCGATCTCGATGAGATCCTGGGGAAACTCAAGGACAACAACATCTATGCCATCGCCCGGATGGTGGTGTTCCAGGATCCGCTGGTCGCCGAGGCTCGTCCTGACCTCGCTGTGCATGACATCAACGGTGGTCTGTGGGTCAACGTCCAGGGTGTTGGCTGGGTCAGTGCCTTCCACGAAGAGCTCTGGCAGGCCAATATCGACCTGGCGGTCGAGCTCATCGAGCGAGGGTTCGACGAAGTTCAGTACGACTACGTTCGCTTTCCCAGCGATGGCGACCTGAGTACTGCCGATTTCGGCCAGGAATACACGGCCGAGACGCGCGAGGCGGCCATCACCGAGTTCATGCGCCGCAGTCATGAGGCGATCGGGGCGGCTGGCGGGTACCTGGCTGCCGATCTCTTTGGCTTTGTGACCATCATGGACGACGAGCAGTACATTGGGCAGCGCTTCAGCTCGCTTGCACCGCATCTCGACTTTGTCTGCATGATGATCTACCCGTCCCACTTCGAAGAGGGCAACATCGCCTCCGCGCCGGGGCATCCCAATGACTACCCCTACGAAACCATTTACGAGAGTCTTGAACGGGCCGAGTTGATCGTGCCGGACTCGCGTCTCAAGTTCCGACCGTGGCTGCAGGACTTTTCCTATGGTTACAAGGGGCTCCGCGATTACACGGCCGCGGATGTTCGCGCCCAGATCGATGCCGCAGAGGATTTCGGTGCCAGCGGTTGGATGCTCTGGGGTGATCCACAAAACGTGACGGTTGAAGCCCTGGAGCCCGAACCGGTCGCCCTGGTGGATATCATTGGCCCAATTCCTGGTAGCCGCCGGACATAAGTGATCGGCGTAACGAAACTCCAGACCCGATGAACCCGATCGGATAGCGATGCCTGCCTGGCTGCGACTCATGCGTCCGCTGCAATGGACCAAGAATGTTGTGGTGCTGGCTGGCCTTGCCTTCAGCGGCAATGCGGCCGACCTGACCCTGCTCACTCGAGCACTGTTGGCGTTCGTCGCATTCTGCCTCGTGTCCAGCGCCATGTACGTCTTCAACGATTGGCACGATCGCGCCGAGGATCGAACTCATCCAACCAAGCGAC
The DNA here is from genome assembly GCA_964574825.1 of uncultured Sphaerobacteraceae bacterium. Classification (GTDB taxonomy): domain Bacteria; phylum Chloroflexota; class Chloroflexia; order Thermomicrobiales; family UBA6265; genus JACCYX01. The sequence continues at coordinate 10,490 of CAZNQC010000071.1, forward strand.
TGCGGCCGATCGCTTCCGGCGAGGTCACCGCGGAACGTGCGATCGGCATGGCGATCGCCCTGCTGGGTACCGGATTGGTACTGGCCGCACTCGTCTCGTTGCAATTGGCGCTCGTCATCCTGAGTTATGCACTGCTCATGATCTGCTACACCCTGTGGCTGCGGGAGATCGTATTCGTCGATGTGGCGGTGATCGCCATCGGCTTCGTGCTTCGCGCGCTGGCGGGCACGGTTGCAGTCGGAGTCTCGATCTCGATCTGGCTGTTCGTCTGCACGTTGCTGCTGGCGCTCACGCTTGGCATCGGAAAACGAGCGGGAGAGCTCCATCTGTTGCAAGCGGTCGACCAACGGCAAAGGGCGACACTCAGGGAGTACAGCCGGATCAATCTTCCAAGGCTACTCCTGGCAAGCGGCCTGGCCACCATCTCTGCCTACGTGATGTATGCCCTGGCTGTGCCTGGTTATGGACGGGCTGTGCCGATGCTGGTGACTGTGCCGTTTGTCGCCATTGCCGTCGGACGGTACCTGTGGCTGGTGATCCGGGAGCACCGGGGGAGCGCTCCGGAGCGGTTGTTGTTCGAGGATCACGCCCTCGCATCGTCGATCCTGGCCTGGGGAGTCGCTGTTGCCGTGGTGCTGGCGAGTTAAGCCATGGCGATGAGCTTACCCTGCATACGTGATCAGGCGTCATGCTAGCCACATGTCCAGCACAGAAGGTGATACGATCCATAGCAACTTGTTGGATTCGTTTGTATAATGCGTTCAGGAGTCTTCCCGCGGTCAATCCGTGGTGCAAGACACGCGAGTTTGAGATTGATGGTTAGGAGCGATCGATGATCGTCGTACGACGTGGTCGCTGGCGCGAAGGTTCGCCCAGGAAATCTGAATTTGATGAGTTGCTGCGTGCGCTCATGGCGCCGGCTGGCTCGGTCGCCCGTCGTTCGAGTGGAACGTGGCGCCCGCCAATCGATGTCTATGAGGAAGCGGATCGACTCGTTATCGTTGCCGAGATAGCCGGCATGGAGCGCGAAGAGATCGAAATCAGTCTCGATGGCGATCTCGTCTGGATTCGGGGCAACCGGCCTCATCCCGCTGGTGGTGAACAACGGTCGTTTCACGAGGCGAGGATTCCGTTTGGGAGCTTTGCCGCCGAAGTTCAGGTGCCGTATGCCGTCGACAGCGATCGCGCTGCTGCGACCTATGAGAATGGCTTTTTGACGATCGAATTGCCCCGGGTACAGGGAAGAACGATTGTGGCGACCAGCCCGCCGGTGAACCCTGAGGCTGGAAGGAGTGACGCATGACGAACGAACGAGACAATATCGAAGAAGTGGACGGCCAGGTGGAAGACGCGACGGTTGCCGCGGGCGATGCTCCTGAAACCGTTGAGGAATTTCCACTGATTGAAGATGAGCTGGCTGCGGGTGGAATCGAGGAACTGCCATTGCTGCCGTTGCGCGGCACGGTCGTGCTGCCCACCACCCTGGTGCCGCTCGCGGCCGCCCAGACTCGGTCGCTGCGCTTGATCGACGATGTGATGGCCGGTGACCGTCGCGTCGCTCTGGTCATGCAGAAGGATCCTGAGCTGGCCGAGGGCGCGGGGCCGGATGACATTCTCGAAGTCGGCACCATTTCCTCCATCCACCAGATGATGCGCGTGCCCGATGGTTCGATGCGTCTCGCTGTCCAGGGCCTGGATCGAATGCGGATCCTCGAGGTCATCCAGGAGGAGCCGTATCTGATCGCCCGGGTGCAGCTCGATCCGGAAGAAGTCGAAGACTCGGTTGAGTTGCAGGCGTTGGGCCGCAACACCGTGGACCTCTTCCAGCGGCTCGTCTCGCTAGTGCCGCATTTGCCGGACGAGCTGGTGACCGCGGCGCTCAATGTCGATGACGACCCGCGGCGGTTGGTCTATCTGGTGGCCTCGAACCTCCGGATGGAGCCGACCGAACGCCAGGAACTGCTGGAAATCGACTCATTGAAGGACAAGCTGAAGGCGCTCAACGCCTTCCTCACCAAGGAACTGGATGTGCTCGAATTGGGGCGCAAGATCCAGACTGATGTGCAGGAGGAAATGAGCAAGTCGCAGCGCGAGTACTTCCTGCGTGAGCAATTGAAGGCAATCCAGAAGGAGCTCGGTGAAAGCAGCGAGACCGAGGCTGAAGTCGAAGAGCTTCGCGCCAAGATCGACGAAGCCGGAATGCCCGAAGAGGCCGAGAAGGAAGCTCGGCGCGAGCTGGATCGCCTGTCCAAGCTGCCGCCTGCTGCCGCCGAATACGGTGTGATCAAGACGTACCTCGACTGGCTGACATCGCTGCCGTGGAACACGTCCACAGAGGGTGAGATCAGCATTGCCCGAACGCGGGAGATCCTGGACGAGGATCACTACGGTCTCGAGAAGATCAAGGATCGCGTCCTCGAATACCTGGCGGTGCGACAACTGAACCAGCAGGCGGCGGCCGAAGCTGGGGAAGACGGCGAAACGGTCATCAACCGTGAGCCGATCCTCTGCTTCGTGGGCCCACCGGGTGTCGGCAAGACCAGCCTCGCTCAGTCGATTGCCAAGGCACTCGGGCGCGAAATGACCCGCATGTCTCTGGGCGGTGTCCGCGACGAGTCCGAGATTCGGGGCCATCGGCGTACCTATGTTGGGGCCATGCCCGGACGCATCGTGCAGGCCATCCGCCGCGCCGGCGCCAATGACCCGGTCTTCGTGCTCGATGAGGTCGACAAGCTGGGCAACGATTGGCGGGGCGATCCTTCGTCGGCGTTGCTGGAAGTGCTCGATCCGGAACAGAACAACTCCTTCCGCGATCACTACCTTGACGTGGCATTCGACCTCTCGAAGGTGATGTTCATCGCCACTGCCAACGTGCTGGATACGATTCCTTTGGCCCTCCGGGACCGCATGGAGATCGTGCAGCTCAGCGGCTACACCGACCGTGAGAAGCTCGAAATCGGCAAGCGTTACCTGGTGCCGAAGCAGCAGAAGGCCAACGGACTTGGGGATCGTGAAATCGTCTGGGACGACGAAGCCCTGCTCTCCATCATTCAGCATTACACGCGTGAGGCCGGTGTGCGGAACCTGGAGCGTGAGATCGGTTCGGTCTGGCGCAAGGTAGCGACGGCGGTTGCCGAAGGGCGAGACGCGCCGGCCGTCATTGGTCGTGCCGAAGTCCGCGAATACCTCGGACGCCCACGCTTCTTCTACGAGGAGCGGGCCGCCCGCACCTCTCAGGCCGGAGTCTCGATTGGCGTCGGTGTCAACGCCGTTGGTGGCGACATCATGTTCATCGAAGCGAGCCAGATGCCGGGCAAGGGCTCACTGACTGTCACCGGGCAGCTCGGCGACGTCATGAAGGAGTCTGCGTCAGCGGCGCTGTCGTTCGTGCGATCGCGGGCGAATGATCTGGCACTCGATCCGGAGTTCTTCGCCAAGGCCGATATCCACCTGCACGTTCCAGCTGGAGCGATTCCGAAGGATGGGCCTTCGGCCGGTACTGCCATCACGACGGCGCTTGCGTCACTCCTGACGGGGGTTCCGGTGCGGGAAGACGTGGCCATGACGGGTGAGATCACCCTGCGTGGGCAGGTACTGCCAGTAGGCGGCATCAAGGACAAGGCCCTGGCCGCTCAACGGTCGGGTGTGACCACGTTTGTCCTGCCTCGCCGCAACGAGGTTGATCTCGATGACCTGCCGGCCGAGCTGAAGGAGCAGTTGACCTTCGTGCTCGCCGACACGATGGATGACGTGCTGGATGCGGCAATGCCGCAGGAGTTCACCGAACGGCGGCAACTCCATCGTTCACGGTCGGCTCCCATTGCTGATCTGGAGCCAGCCGTCGCCTAGGCACCGGACAACAGCGCAGAACCAACGAATCACCGCCGCAGTCACAACGACCGCGGCGGTGTTTTGCGTGCGAACGAGTTGGTGGATGCTACTCTGCCGCGGCGTCAACGAAGGACTTGAAGATCGAGGCATGATCCGGGCGGGTGCTGGCCAGCATTTCCGGGTGCCACTGCACGCCAATCCCGAAGGTCATCCCTGGGTGCCAGAGCCCCTCGATGGTTCCATCCTCCGCCGTGGCAACCGTGACCAGCGTTGGTCCTGGCGACTTGACGGCCTGGTGATGGAAGGAGTTGACCTCCAGCTTGTCGGACCCAACGGCATTGGCGAGCGGGTTGCCTGGTGCAATCACCACCGTCTGCGAGACATCGTCACGCATCTTGCCAAGTTCCTGCTGCCGGTGTTCCAGGGCATCAGGGCTGGATGAGGGGATGTCCTGGTCGAGCGTTCCCCCCATGGCGACCGCCATCACTTGTATGCCTCGACAAATGCAGAGCGTGGGAATGTCGTGGGCCTCGGCGAAGGTGAAGGCTTCGATCTCGAACGAGTCGCGCTCGGCGTCGACACCGTAGGTCGTGTCATGGACCTCATCGTCTCCGTAGAGCGCTGGATCGATGTCTCCACCACCGCTGATGAGCAGGCCGTCGAGTCGGGGCAGGATGTCCTGGAGTTCCTGCTCATCGGTCGGCAGGATGACGGGAACGCCACCTGCGGCACGAATCGAGTCCACATAGGTTCGGGAGAGGGCATATCGATAGAACGTGCCGTGTCCCATTTCGTCGCTGCTCGGTGACGGCGTGATTCCGATGAGTGGTTTCATGGTTGATGTCCTGTCGGTTTCGCCTGGAAATCGCTCGGTGGTTTCCTGGCCGGGAGTATGGAGTATAGGGTGGTTCGCCAGGCTTGAAAACGGGCGGATAGGGGAGCCGGATCGGCCTCTCACAACGATTCCCAAAACTCGTGTTGATTTTTCCTTGACACCCCCGGGTGGGGCCGTTATAGTTCGTGAGCCCTCGGGAAACCGGGGCAAAATTGTGAGTGAGGGGAAGACCTCTCAAAGGCTCACAAGCACGTTGACAAGTAAGCACTGGGGCCTGACGTTTCGAGCGGGAGGTGCGGGGTG
>CAZNQC010000072.1:0-4972 GCA_964574825.1 uncultured Sphaerobacteraceae bacterium
GAGCCCGAACGCGGAGATCGCAGGCACGACCTGGCTCGGATGTCGTCGGCCCTGTTCACTGCGCACACCCAATGCTGAACAGGTACATCGACACGATCTCCCTGGGAGAAGCTCCTGCGGGCTGATATGATGCTTACCATTGGTGAGTCTGTGGGCTCGATCGCTGTCATATCCAGGAGTTCCCAACCGTGGTGTCCATTCCCGAATCCCATGCCGATCTCATTTCCAGCAACCAGATTGTGCTGTTGGGAACCAACGGCCATGACGGCTTTCCACAGATCACCGCCACCTGGTTTCTGCAGGAAGACGATGGCACGATCAGGATTTCGATCAATACGTTGCGTCACAAGTTGAAGAACCTGCAGCGCGACCCGCGGGCGACCCTGTTCTTCATCGATCCAGCCAATCCCAATCGCACCCTCGAAATCCGGGCCGAGGTCACGATCGAGGCGGACGACGACTACGCGTTCGCCGATCGGGTTGGCGCGAAGTACGGTGGAGCCAACCTCCGCGATTTTGACGGACCAGGCGCCAGCCGCGTGGTGCTCACCTTCACGCCAGTCAAGGTCAACACCTGGGGCGAATAGGGTCCAGCACCGAACCAGCCGCCAATACGATCGTAGGGGCCGACCTTTCGAGCCTGGCGAGTGGCGTTCGCTTCCAGCCACTGGCTCGAACCTGTCGGCCCGCGCCCGCAATTTTGAACCCATCGGCTGGCGGCTGTTCGTGCCTTGATGGCGTTGTGCCAGAACCCTACAGGGCGGCCAGCATGGCCGCGAGGTTCCGGCGATAGCGCAGGTTGTCGAGTTTTGCCCACAGGGTTGGGAAAGCATCGGTCAACGACTCCGCCTCGTCGCCGCGATGGGCCAGGTACTGGTCTCGCACGGCGTTGGCCTTACCGCCGGTTTTCTCCAGGATCTCTCCCGCCACACTGGCGTCGTGGAGATGGCCAAGATAATCCTGCAGGGCCACCACCGGCGCAATCAGGGGGGCGGCTTTCGTTTCACCCAACACCTCACGGAAAAACTCGAGGGAATAGCGGAGGTACTTGCACGCAATCCGGAGCTCGTGCAGGGTCTCCTCGGATGCCTCCTCGAGCACCGGCGCGTAGGCCCAGACGGCCTCGTAGCGTCGCCAGATGGTGCTGCCCAGGACGTGACGCACCTGGCGCGGAATGACCTCGCCGTCATCGTCCGGCACTCCCAGCCCGGGTTGGGACGCAAACTCGGCCAACCGCTTGACGAAGCGCCGGTACCGCTTGCTGCGCAGGTAGCGGTTCAAGTCCTTCCGGGCTGCCCGGCGGCGTTTCCGCCACTCCTTCACCAGCGGATTGGCTGCTTCCTGCTCATCGTCTGGCAGACCAGCCTGGTAGCCGGTCAAATGCCCAACCAGGACATCGAGATCGCGCACCGCCCCCAGTTTCTTGCCGGTCTTGCGCATCGGGACGATGAGGTCATCCAGCGTGCCCGGCTCAAACCGGTCCCCATACAGACGCAGCAGCGCGCGCATCCGCCGCAGGGCCACCCGCATGCGGTGCACTCCATCCTTCCGGTCTCCGGCCCGGTAACGGGCTTCCTGGTCCTGCAGTTCGGCCAGTTGCTGGCCAATCAGGGCGCGTACCGCTTCGGCAATCGGCTGGTCGGCAGAAATTGGAACGGTCATGGCACGTCTCTCCGGAAGGGTGGTTGCCGCGCGGTGGGTGCATTGGCCCATGGGTGAATGCCCAATGGTAGCGGTTGCGGCTGCTGGCCGCCGGACAGGTTTTGCAGATATCCCCCAGGCAGGGTACCTCCATGGCCTCCTAGAATGCCGGTATTGACACATGTTCTCTGGTGCAGGATCGGTTTTAGAATGTCTTCCCGGCTTCCAAATGTGGTGCTTGTCGGTTTTCTTGTCGCTTCGGCCGCCTTCGTGCTGCTGAACCTGATCGTCGACCGTTCTTCCTTCTGGGCGGTCTGGGTGATCTGGGCGATGGGAATGGTGGCCGCTGCCGTGATTGGCATGGCCAGGCTGGCGCCCCACCGGCTCCTTGGTTTCTGGCTGGGGGGCGGCGCGATGCTGCAGGTCGGGTTGTTCCTCATCGACCTGCGGGATAGCAACGGCTGGTGGTTCTTCTGGCCGCTCGGGGTCTGGGTGATTGGGGCGATGGCGATCGCCGGGCTAACCGTGAACCTGCTCGATTCGGTGCCGACCAGTCGCCCAATGGCGGAAGTGGAGCAGGAGGCGGCCCTGTCACCGGCCGCGGAATCTCGCCTCCCGGAATCACAGGCGGACCAGGCTCCTTATGTCCCCGCCGGTACGCCGAAGGGAACCTGATGGTCCAGCCCTTCGGGGGACTGGCGGTCTCGTTCATTGCCGGACGGCAGGAGCGTCTACATCCCGGCGGTCGAGACCGGCAATGTAGGTATCGACCAGCCGGTCAAAGCTGGCGTCGAGCGATTGCGGCAACCCGAATCCCCCCGCAGTCTCCAGCGAGACAAACCCATGCACCACCGCCCGGAAGGCACGCACGGCATCGATCGCTTCCTCGCGTTCGAACTGGTATTCACTGAGCACCGCGAACATGGTGGCCACTGCCGCATCACTGGCGGCGGTATAGGCTGGATCGTCAGCGGGGGGCGCCGCGATGCTGGCCGCATATCTTCCGGGATGTGCCCTGGCGTAGCCTCGGTAGGCCGTCGCCGCGGCCCTGATTGCCGCTGGCCCCGCGCGGCCAATGGTGGCCTGGGTGATCTGTTCGCGAAGTTCGCCAATGGCCACGATCGCCAGCTGGCGCCGGATCTCGTCAAGACTCGAAACGTGCTTGTAGAGGCCTGGTCCCGAAATCGACAACCTTCCTGCCACGGCGGACATGGTTAGAGACTCATATCCCGACTCGTCGACCAGCATCGCCGCTTCCTGAATGATCCGGTCCGCGTTCACTGGCAGGCGTTTGGGCATTGGTGCGGACCTCCGTCACACAACTCACGATCACGGAAAGCAGGAGCAGCGGCAGCGAGACTGTGGCGGCCGCGAGCGCCCAGGTCGTCAGGAAGATATACCCTGCGCCGGACACGACCAGCGCGGCCGCCGACACCAGAGCCAGCCACTGCACCCAGGGGAACCGCGTGGTGCGGCCCAGGCCAGTGTAGCCAAGCCCCACGACCAACCCCGCCAGGGCCAGCATCTTCACCCCATCGATCCGGGAGATTGCCAGCCAGACCGACCGCGCGTTGGACTCGCTCATGCCAAACCAGCCAAGGATCAGCGCCTGCTCCAGCACGAACTGGACCAGAGAGATGATGCCGGCAATGGTCCCACACCACCGGGCGGCGGTGGCCATGTTCCGGCCGTAGCCGTCCCGGTTGCGCAGGGAGGCGATGCCGGTGCCAATGGCGATCAGCAGCACACCAGCGACGCCATGCACCAGCAGCGATTGCATGGCCAGTGCGCGGTTGTCATGGGTGGCCTGCCAGATCGCGGTGGTGGAGTCGTCAAATGCAATGTCGGGAATCGTGATGAGGAGACCAACGATCCACACGACCGGATAGAGGATGGACATCAGGAGAAGGCGGTTCTTCATGGCGGTACCCGAATCCTTGACGTAGACGCATGGGCGTTCGATAGGAGTTATATTGTATCACGATTTGGTTACGATATATAACTCTCACTATGCATTCGAGCGTTGGGGCCGGATCGCAACCTTCGGTGGTGTGGCGCGAAGCTCATCCAGGTTTCCCGGGGTATACTGTCCGCCTGTTCTTCCGGCGCATGGAATGAAAGAGACTCCCATGGCAAGCAACCGCTGTAACCGAATCCACTAACAACACTTCCCCAACGAGCATGCCGCGTCCCCCCGGACGTTCATCAGGTTGCGCGCCCCTCCAATCCGTGCGTGAAACCAGCAATCTCGTTGATCGCCTTTATGATTGGCAGGGTGTGTGTCAATGGAATCAGGACAGCAAACGTCGTCGGCCGCTGTGCCGGCGCCGGTGATTGCCGTTTCCAACCTCTCGAAAACCTATTCGTTTCATCGCCAGGACCCGGGTCTCCGCGGAGCGCTCCGGTCGGTGCTGCATCGCCAGACCGAGACTCGCGTCGCAGTCGACGGCATTTCGTTCGACATTGCCGCGGGCGAGGTCGTCGGCCTGCTCGGTCCGAATGGGGCCGGCAAAACCACCACCCTCAAGATGTTGACCGGACTGCTGCACCCCACCGGCGGCACGATTTCGGTGCTGGGGTACGAGCCGTTTCAGCGCGATGCCTCCTACCTGCGGCGTATCGCCCTGGTGATGGGGCAAAAATCCATGCTCTGGTGGGATGTTCCCGGCATGGAAACCATGTTGCTCCACAAGGAGATGTACGGCATCGACGATGTCACGTTCGCGGCCTCGGTCGACGAACTGGCGACGATGCTGGACCTCCACGACCTCTTGCGAGTGCCGGTCCGCAAGCTCTCGCTGGGCGAACGGATGAAGATGGAGTTGATGGCGGCATTGCTGCATCGCCCCGCCGTGCTCTTTCTCGACGAACCGACGATTGGGCTGGATGTGGTGGCCAAGGCCCGCGTTCGCGGCTTCCTGGCCGATGTCAATCGCACCCGCGGCACCACGATCATCATCACCAGCCACGACATGGACGACATCGAAGCCCTCTGCGAACGGGTGATGATCATCGACCACGGGAATCTTGGCTGGGATGGCCGTCTGGCCGCCCTCGTCCACGAGGTGCAACCCCGCAAGCGGGTCCGTGCGGTCTACGCCGGACCACCGGACCTGGACCGGTTGCCCCCCACGGTCGAGATGGTCGAGCAGATTGACGATGGCGCTGGCGGAGCCGACCTCTCCCTGGAAGTGGCGCGCGAACACCTCTCCGGCGTGCTGGAGGTACTGCCCCGGCTGGGTCCCCTGGTCGACCTCGAAATCACCGATGCCGATGTCGAGGAGATCATTCGCGACCTCTTCACCCGCCCGTCCGGTCAGGAGGTGCGGCC
>CAZNQC010000072.1:5072-15238 GCA_964574825.1 uncultured Sphaerobacteraceae bacterium
GGTCGTGCTGCTCCCGATGGTGGCCATCTTTGGATTCATCTTCCGGGCCAACCTCGCCATTTCGTCCTCGCCGCTGCACTGGTTGCTGTGGGTGGTCAGCGTGCTGATGGGAGCCGTGATGTTCTTCTGCCTGGACGTGATCGAGGGATCGCTGGCGTTCTGGCTGGACGAAGTGAGCGGCATCGTGGCCGTGCGACACCTGCTGATGCTGGTGCTGGCCGGACAACTGGTGCCGCTGGCCCTGATGCCCGCCTGGGCGCAGGGCTTCCTTGACCTGCAGCCGTTTCGCTACCTGCTCTCGTTTCCGATCGAGCTCGTGGTCGGCGATCTGACCCGGTCCGACATTGCGTTCGGGCTCTCGGTGCAGGTTGCCTGGACCGTAGCCCTGGTCCTGGGCTCGCGCTGGATCTGGAGCCGGGGCCAGCGTGCCTACTCGGCGGTGGGAGCGTGACGATGCACGATGTGACGATGCACGAAACCGCCTGGGCCACCATTCGCCGGCATGGCCGGCTCTGGCGCGCCTGCTTCAAGCTGGCCCTGGTTCGCGAAACGCAGTTTCGTGCCAATGCCCTGACCACCGTGGCGATTGGCCTGGCCCAGATCCTGGTTGGGCTGGTGCCGATCCTCCTGCTCTTCAGCTACACCGACGAGGTCGATGGCTGGTCGCGCGCGGGGGCCATCGTCATCCTCGGGGTATACCAGGTGACGGCTGCCCTGATTGCGATGTTCATCTCGCGCAACATGTACGAGATCTCGGAAGCCATTACCCGCGGCACGCTCGACGTGGTGCTGGTGCGCCCGGTGAATGCCCAGTTCTATCTCACCACCCGCTGGATCCGGCCCGAGCAGGTCTTCGCCCTGGTTGCTGGTCTGCTGATTGTGCTGGTGGGGATGCTGCAGGCCGGATCGCTGCCCTCGCCGATGGCCCTGCTGCAGACAGCCATCCTGCTGCCAGCCGGGTTGGTGTTGATCTCCTGCTGCTGGAGCTGGTTGGCCTATTGCGCCTTCTGGAGCCAGTCGGTCAACTCGATGATGATGTTCTTCCAGGACCTGCTGCAGGTTGGTCGCTACCCGATTGGATTCTTTCCCTGGACGATCCGCGCGCTCTTTACGGCGTTCGTGCCAGTCGCGTTCCTCACCACGTTTCCCGCCGCCGCGCTGACCCGTGGTGTGTCATGGTGGCTGGTGCTGACAGCCGTCGCCTTCGCCACCGTGGCCGTGATCGTCACCCGCCGGTTCTGGCACTTCGCGGTGCAGCGTTACGCCGGCGCCAGCAGCTGAGGCATGGCATCGGGTCAGACAGGGTTGATCGGTGTGATCGCCTGGTTGCGGATGTGTTCGTATACGATTCGGGTCTTGACGTCGGCGACTTCGGTGCGTTGGGTCAGCTGATCGATGACGAAGGCGTACAACTGCTGGATATCGGGAACGGCCACGTGGAGCAGGAAGTCCTCGTCTCCCGAAACGACGAAGATGCCCACCGTTTCCACCCGGCGGCTTGCCCATGACCGGAAGGCTTCGATGTTCTCGCGGGAGGGTGGCCGGATTCGAATCGAGATGAGCGCCTGAATTGGGCGCCCGATGCGCGCCAGGTCCAGTTCGAGACTGGCGCCCACGATGATGCCGCGGCGGTGCAGCGACTTGACGCGGTCAAGACACGTTGAGGGAGCAATTCCAACCGCCGCCGCGACCTCACGGTTCGATTTCCGTGCATCTGACTGCAGTTCGCGCATGATTGCCAAATCCAGTTCGTCCAGATACGCCATATCTACCCCTCCTCCGTACGTTATCCGGAATGCTGGATTGATCCCGTACGAACGACTACGGTTTCACCAGATTCATTGTACGTTTGGAGGACAGCATGACCGGCACCATGGAGACTGCAGGCGCGAATGACATGGTTGGATTCGCGCTCGACGAGGTGCAACCTACCCTCCCAACTCGCAGTGCCCGGCTGAAGTGGGTGATTGTGGTTGACGAAGATCTGGAGCTTGGCCGGATGGTCAACGCCGCGGCATGCCTGGCGGCGTCAGTGGGGCAGGCGGTGCCGGGTCTGATCGGGGCGCCCGGCCTGGACGGATCGAACGTCGCTCACGCCGGGCTGCCCTGGATTGGGTGCACCGTCCTCAAGGCAGATTCCGGCACGATCCGCGATCTGCAGGACAAACTTGCTGGCGAGGACGGCTTCTTCATTGCGGACATGCCGCTTCCAGCCCAGGAATCACGCATTTACCAGGAGTATCTGGACGCGCTGGCGATTCTTCCCGCCGATGAGCTGACACTGCTGGCGGTGAGCATCGTTGGTCCCCGCAACCGGGTCGACAAGCTGGTCCGCAGATTGTCCCTGCTGTGACTCCCTCGTCTCCTACGATGTGCCGGCGTGGGCCCAGGTGGTGGCCACGTCGCTGCCGCCCTCGGCCGAAAGCCGCGACCCAATCCGCATGATGGTTGGTGACGGCACGAGTTTGCCGGCCAGCAATGCTTCGCCCTGCCGGAAGGCGGCTGCTTCGCGCAGCATCCCCTCCGGCACGAACGAGAAGATCCGGGCGAGGTCTTCGATGTCGGCGTGGGAGTTCATCCGCATCAACATCAGGTTGTCGCACTGCGAAATCACGTTCGGATGCAACTTGTCGGGGCGCTGCGTGGAGAGGAAGAGATAGATGCCGTACTTCCGACCCTCACCGGCAATTGAGATCATCAACTCGGTGGCCGCGGCCTGGATGCTGTCCATCGGTTCCGCCGGGCAGACATTGTGGGCTTCGTCCACCACCAGCAGCACCGGCTGGCGCGACTCACGCTGCCGCCAGAAGTGACGCAGGGTTGCCAGGGCCACCACCGACCGCTCGACCGGCAGTTCGAACCGGCTGACATCCAGCACCATCGCTCGCCAGTCTCCTGCCAGCGTGTCGACCACCGACGGTTCATCGGTCTCGGCCCAGATATCCCAGCGGGTGACGCCGAGATTGGCGATCCGCAGCATCACCTGGCGGGTGGCTTCCGAGAGATCGTCTGCCCCGGCCCGTTGCACGTCGCGCAATGAGAACCGCTGTTTGCCCATACGTTGCACCAGCCGCCAGGTGGTGTCGAACTCGGTGCGGTCGGCCAGGGGATCGAGTTGCAAGGTGCGGGCCTGGTCTTCGGGTGAGAGGTCGCTGAAGCGAATTCGCAAAGGTTGGCTGGTGTCGTCCACGGCAGCAAGGGGACGAAAGACCTGCAGGTCGCGGGTGCGATCGGCATAGTGCTGGCCGGCTTCAGTTTCCAGCAGGTCCGGATCGCGCAGTTGACCCAGCTTCACGTAGTCGGCATTCGGATCGATGATCGCGATTCGGAGGTCGGTGTTGGCCAGCAGATGTTCCAGCACCACCCCGAGCGAGTAGGTTTTCCCCGAGCCGGATTGTCCGCAGAGAAAGCTGTGGCGATTGAATCCTGCGGCATCGATCCCCGTGGGGATTGACTCCTGGCCAACGGTCACGGACCCAATCGGCAGGGTGGGCCGGGTTTCCCTCCAATCGGCGAGATACCCGGCGAGGTCGGCGGCGGTGGCGGGCGCCAGATCGGCTTCGCTGAACGTGTTCGTGTCATCGGCATCGTCCGCCGCCGAGAGGCGGCCCAGCACCAGGCCGGTGCCAGTCACGAAGTACCGCATCAGCTGCACGGTTGCTTCCGAGATGCTCAGACCGGTGCTGGCCAGTCGTTCATCCGCTTCTTCGGTGACCCTCACCGAAGGGCCTTCTCCACGTTCGATGGTTTGGTTCAGCACTTGCCCCAGGAGCACCACACCATCCGGCCGGGTGAGGCGCACATGCGCCCCGGTCATCACGCTCTGGTCCAGCGGGGACTGGAAGGTGAACGTGCGTCCGTCGGTGGAGAAGGCAAGCGCCGCCGCGCCGAATTTTTCCTGGAACTCGCGCCGCTTTTCCTGGAGAACCTGGCGGGGATCGGGGGCTGCCATGGGTGAATCCTGGGACATGACTCATGCTCCGCAACTGAGGCACGATGTGCGCGTGAATGCTTAGGTCTGTATTGTGCCGCATTCGGTGCGCCGGACGAAGGTTCTGGCAGGGATCAGAAAAGGCGCAAATATCATGCAGAAGGGGGAAGTGAGCGATTGCCCACTTCCCCCTTCTTGCCGTGCGAACCTGAGGTCCGGGTGATCCGTTGGTGGAACCCGGAGCTGGATTGCTTCTACTCGACCGTGCGCCAGTTGGCGATGTTCCAGTAGTTCAGTTCGTAGCCGACGCCGAGCGCCACATTGTCGTTGTTGAGGCGCTGCGAGATCGCGTAGGTATCGGCTGGGCGATTGACCTGCGGAATCACCACCACTTCGTTGATCAGGATGTCGTTGAGGGCGATCAACTTCTCGTTCGCCGCCTCGATCGACGTTTCCGTGGTCAGGGCATCGTAGGTGGCGTCGAATTCCTCGTTCACCCAGCGCTGCACATTCTGGCCCAACCAGTCGTTGCTGGCCTGGGCGATGTTCTCGCGCTCGGCACCCGCATACCAGGTGGGGAAGAACGACGTCGGGACCGGCGACGTTGGATTGTTGGTCCACATGCCGATGTCCCAGTAGAAGTGGTTCAGGTTGCGGTCGTTGCCTGGGCTGCTGTCGAAGAAGATGCCGGCATCGACCTGGTCGAGGTTGACCTTGATGCCGATGCTCTCGAAGGCCTGCTTCACGACGGCCTGGGTCTTCTGGCGAACCTGGTTGATCGAGGTGCCGTAGTTGATCACGATCTGGACGCCGTCCTTCTCGCGAACATCGCCGTTCAGCGTCCAACCGGCATCTTCCAGAATCTGGGCCGCGGCATCGAGGTTGAACTCCCAGGAGGTGTTCGGCGACTCGAACGACGCGAGACCGGTCAGGATGTTCGGCGTGGACTTGGCCGCCAGGCCGTAGAACTCGTCGACGATCAGCTGGCGAGGCACCGCCTTGTTCAGCGCCTGGCGGACTGCCGCATCGCTGAAGTATGGGTGCGGATTGTCCATGTAGGAGCGCTGGCCATCGGTCTCCGTGTTCGGGTCGGAGAAGTTGATGTGAATGCGCTCGACCGACGTGCCCGGCTCGGAGATGAGTTGGCCCGGAGCATCCGCACTCACCTCACCGTAGCTTTCGACACCCGCGTAGTCCAGCAGGATCGTTGGCTCCACCTGGAGGTTCCAGGCGTAGTCGTAGTCACCTGTCTGCAACACTGCACGGGCGGCCGATGCCGCATCACCACCACCCTTGACGTTGACGGTGCTGAAGAATGGCTTGTTTGCCTCGCGGTAGTTCTCGTTCATGGTCAGCAGCACCCGGTCGTTCGGGATGAGCTCGGTAACCACGTACGGTCCTGTCCCCAGCGGGTAGAGCAGGAAGTCGGGGTTGTTGGCCGCGACCGGCTCGTCATTGAAGGCGTGTGAGGGCAGGATGTTGCCATTGACACCGCCGACGAATGGTTCGAACCAGGAAGCCGAGGGCGCCCCGAAGGTCACCACGGCCGTCAGGTCATCTGGCGTCTCGACACCGGCGATCACTGCCCACACGGTCTGGGTGACCGAGTTGTTGTCCGGGTTGGTGATCCACTCCCAGGTGAACCGGATGTCCTTGGATGTCAGCGGTGTGCCATCACTCCAGACAATACCTTCCTGGAGCTTGAAGGTGACCGCGGAGAGATCTTCGGCCAGCAGGCCATTCTCGACCGAGGGGACTTCGGTGATCAGGGTCGGAATGATCGTCCCGTCCGGCAGGTAGTGCATCAGGGGTTCCTGCACCGTGCAGCCGATCAGGAAGTCCTTGGTGCCGGTGGAGAGGTGGGCGTTGGCCATCGTGGCCGCCTGCCACTGGATGATGCGGAGCTCGCCGCCTTCACCACGCGTCTGGCCTTCGGTGCCGGCGTCCGGCGCCTTGGCAGCGCCAGTTGGCGCCGCGGCCGGGGTGCCATCCTGGCCTGGATAGACGGCGAATCCGTTTTTGGACCCGCCAGCGGCCTGGATGACTGCCGCGTTGGCCATGAACAGCGCGGCACCCATGCCGACGCCGGTCGCGGCGGCACGGTTCATGAAGTCACGCCGCGAAATGTTGCCGTCCAGGAGATCCTGGTAAAGGGAAGCGAGAGGGCCTTTGGTCATTGGGAGATTCCTCCGTTACGGTGCGCCGGGAGTCGGCACCACACGAATCTTTGGGACCCGTCCGGCATGATGATTGCCGGAGTGCTGGCCGGGTTGCCTGGGATCAGGCTTCCGGCGAGGCGAAGATGTCTGGCACGCCGAGATCAACCGGTTCGGTCACCGTGAAGCCCACAGCCAGGCCGGAGTTGGTGGCCAACACGTAGGTGCCAGGCGTCAGGTCAGTGAAGACCGCCGCCGTCTGTTCGCCAGCCGGAACGGTGTAGCCGCCCACAGCCGTGACGCCTTCCGGAAGGTCAGCTTCGGTGGCCGGGAACACGAACGTCGTCGCGTCGAAGTCTTCCGGCACCGCGAAGACCGCTGCCTGCAGGTCCGCATCGGTGTTGTTTGCTGTTTGCAGAATCACGTACGGCCGGGTCTCGAAGCTGGCGACGTTGATGTCGGCAACTTCACCGACCACCACACCAACCGACGACGAGTCGCCGTCGAACGTGACTTCGGACTCAACCTGAACTTCGTCAATCCAGGTGGCAATCGCCACAGGGCTGGCCGCGGGGCTCGCTTCCTGTGCCAGGGTCATGCCAGCCGTGCCGCCCAGCAGGGCAACTCCTATGAGCGCCGCGCCGAGCGTGGACTTGAGCGATAGCGCTTCCGGTTGCGACCGGAAGCGGGTACCAACAGACATTCTGCCCTCCTTGGGTCGATCGAACGCCCTCGGCGTTCGTCTCACAGAACCGAAACCCATACCAGTGCCCCGTGCCGGTTCACGCTGAACCAGCCAATTTGTCTTGAACGCGGCAAGTGTGCGTTGCCAGCATTGCCTGCGTCAACCTGAACCCATTGACAAATTCTGTGCGTTCTGCACATCTTGAGCCCAAATGAGCCTTGGGCGGGGCGTCGCCGCGACCTGGTCTGGTGACCATGTCCAGTGCAGACCAGGCGAAATCAGTAACCTTGCCCAAATACCTCGCGTGGGGAAACGGAACCTGGGAGAGCGGCGGTGCGATGGCCAGGTGGCGCTGGTGAAGGTGAGGCTGCCTCCACAGCCTGGGCATGGGTTTCACGGGCGGGTTGGCCTGGCCTGGACCATGCTCGTGCACTCGCGCGGATGCTCCCGCAATCGGTCGGAGGAATGACGTGAGCCCCGTCGCAAATGGGGTGCGACGGGGCTCCTGAGCATGCTCTGAACTGATTGGCCTGAAGAATCAGCCGACGGTGAAGGTGGCTTCCATGCCGCCGCTCAGGTTGGGCAGGCCATCGGCGTTGATCAGCAGGTCGACGATGGTGTAGGTGCCGGGTTCGAGATCAACCAGCACGACCTGGCCTGCGCCACCCGGCGCGAACGACGCCTGCCCAATCAGGGTCACGCCCTCGGGCAGGGCACCGCCGGTGGTTTGGAGCAGGGCATCGGTGGTGACCCCGTCGGCCAGCTGGAGGACCAGCGTCTCGTGCACGGCACCGCTGTCGGTGTTCGTCACGTTCAGCACCACATCCGGCCCGGAAACCGTCGCCGGGTTGAGGCTATACGAGCCACTGGCAATCTCGATGTCGATCGTGGCGGCCCCCTCGGGCGCGATCGTTTCGGCGGGCACGATCGTATCGAGCATCCACGTCGGCAAGCCATCGACCCGCTGGTGAATGAACGTCCAGGTTTCGCTGCGCAATTGCGAGGCAACGGTGTAGGTCACCACGGCGCTGACGGTGGTGTCGTCGATCCGTGTGACCTGTTCGACACTCACGAGTTCGCGCTCGTCTTCGGGCAGCGTGCTGGCCAGACCGACGAAAACGTCGGCGGTCATCGGCTCGTCGCTGCCGAACATGTTCCCGCGCGCCGTGTCGGTGCTGAGCTGGGCGAAGGTGGAATAGTCGCGGTCGTTGAAGCAATTGAGCAGCGTTGACGTCACGTTCCCGAGATCATCGGTCACCTGGGCGTTGGGATCGGCGGGGGTCGGTTCGACAACTGGGGTGGCGGCATCCGGCGCAACCGGGCTGGCCACGGGCGATGCGATGGGAGACGCCACGGAGGAAGCAACCGGGGACGCGATTGGTGTCGCGGCAACTGGCGTGGCACCGGCCTGGTCGACAGGCACACCATCCACCGGCAAGCTGGGCGTCGCCGCGGCGGCAACTGGCAGCGTATCCGCCCGGTAGATCACACAATCGGTGGAAACGCTCGAGATATCGGCGCCCGTGCCATCGGATTGCGCCCCTCCGGCAACGGGAAGTGACGTGGCCGCCAGTGTTGCCGAGAGCGTGACGACGGCGAGACATCGGCGAATCGAGGTGGGGGCGTGGCGCGTGACATCCTGCATCACGAAGTGAGTCCTTCCTGCATCGGGCAGGTGGTCGAAACCTGCGGCTGGTTCCTTGTATGCACTGCTGAGAGATGCGGTTTGGCCGTCTGGCATGACCTGGCAGGAATGCGTGCCGGGTGATGGTTGGCCATGCTGGCGAAGGAGTGTCCGTACACCCCTTCGCCAGATTGTAGCACCCTCTCCAGGGCTGGAACGGTAGCCTGGCCAGATCTGGCCAGAAGCAGGGGGTGTGACGACCGTGGACTCTGTTGGTTGCGTTTCAATGCAAGGGGAGGGTCAGGCGCCTGCCACGGTTGCCAGGTGCGCCACGCCGGCCAGCGCCAGGCCCTCGGTCAGGGGCAGCAGATCCTCGGCGGGAATGATTGCCGAGTCCACGCTGACCACCGCCGCCACCGTCAACACGTTCCCCATCGGAATCACGAGCAACTGCATGCTGAGCACCGCCTGCCCTTGCTCGAAGACGAAATAGCCCAGCAGGGCGTTCGTTCCATCCAGGTCAACCTGTCCAACCTCACCCATCGCCAGCGCGGGATCATCGAGCCTGCCGGAAAGTGTCTCCTCCAGCGAGTCGAGCACGTCAGCCGGTACCGCCGTCTTGCCGACCGCATAGGTGAGGATGCCGGTCGACATCACACCGGGCACCAGGGTGGGGTCGGTGTCGATGCCGTGAATGACACTCCCGAACGCTCCTGGCAGGTCGCCCAGACTGCCGAACGCCTCCACCATGGACGCATTGCGCGGTTCACCATTGACCGGGGCCGAGAACTCTGCCGGCAGCAGGTCATCGGCGGGGGCTACTTCCAGGGCTTCCAGCAGAACCTCCGGGTCCATCGCGAGGATGGTGACGGCAGGATCGTCGCTCCCGGCGACGGGTTTCAGTTGGGCGCTGGCAGGCAAACTGAAGGTCATCAGGCAACCGAACAGGACGAGCAGCGCGGCGAATGTGCGTTTCATGGTCGTTCCACCTCCAGGGGATCAGAGAAACTCCGCGAATCGATCGGGCAGTCCGTCGCTGGTCCGCCTTGTTCCATGGTCTGCCTGTTTGGACACCCCTGCATCGGCGGAAACTACCCAATTGTCACTCGCGCCTGGGGAGGCGTGTGCAGGAATTGCGCATCCTCGCGGCGGAAGGCAGGTTCGGCGAACGGCAAGCACCATCTGTCGCGTCTGGGCGCGGCGTCCAGTGCCACAGGTTGCCAACCTCTGCGATGATTCCGGGCGATGGCCGTTCCGGCTGCAATCGGTTTCTATGTTGAGGAGGACCTGCACGATGTCGACGCACGAGGAAGTCGTGGAATGGTTGGAGGAGCGGCAGGGACGCTTCATTTCCATCGCCGACCAGATCTGGCAGAACCCGGAGCTGGCCCTGGGTGAGTACAAGGCCTGCAAGCTGCAAAGCGAAGACCTGGCGGCCGACGGCTTTACCATCACCAGCAACATTGGCGATTTGCCGACCGCCTTCATGGCCGAGTGGACCCAGGGCGAGGGTGGTCCCATCATCGGGTTCCTCGGTGAGTACGACGCGTTGCCCGGTCTCTCGCAAAAGAACCAGGATCTCCAGGACCCGATCGTGATCGACGGTCCCGGCCACGGTTGCGGGCACAACCTGCTCGGCACGGCCGCGCTGGCCGCTGCCAGCGTGCTCAAGAGTTGGCTCGAACACACCGGCACTCCGGCCACGGTTCGCTACTATGGCTGTCCCGCCGAGGAAACCTGCGAAGGCAAGGTCTTCATGGCTCGTGCCGG
>CAZNQC010000073.1:0-15105 GCA_964574825.1 uncultured Sphaerobacteraceae bacterium
AGAAAATAGCTGCAGCCGGGAGTCGGGCAACACCTGGTGGATGGAGTAGTTTGGCGTCACAAACACTCGCCTGGCCGCCTCAGTTCTCTGGGTAGACGGGGGAGTGTCGCGTCGATTTGCACTGCGTATCAACAGGCGACATGTTATCGACCCCCGGACCATGATCGTTTCTGTGAGGTCCGGGGGTCGGTAGGCTGCTAAACGCCCAGGAGGACGTCCTTGACGCGATCGAAGAATCCGCGATTGTTTGGCTGCTGGGTGACTTCCTTGCCGAGGCTGGAGGCCAGCTGGGCGAAGAGGTCCCGCTGGTCCTCGGTCAGCTCGCGAGGCACGACCACCTGAACGGTCACCAATTGATCGCCGCGTTCGCCGCCACGCAGGTCGGGGACGCCCTTGCCACGCAACCGGAACTGCTGGCCGGATTGCGTGCCAGACGGGATTCGAAAGACGACGGGTCCTTCGAGGGTGTCGATCTCGATTTCGTCGCCAAGCGCCGCCTGGGCGACGTTAATGCCAACCTGGCTGGTGATCGACTTGCCCTGGCGCTCGAAGAACTTGTGGCCCTTGACCCGGGTCTTGACGTAGAGATTGCCGGCAGGGCCACCATTTGGCCCATCTTCGCCCTGGCCCGAGAGCCGGAGGGTAGCGCCGTCATCGATTCCGGCGGGGACGGTGACCGAGATTGTGCGGTAGTTGCGGGTGCGCCCGCGGCCACGGCAGACGTCGCACGGGTCGGAGATGGTCACTCCTTCGCCGTGGCAGGTCGGGCATGGTCCACTCGTCATGAACTGCCCGAGAATCGTTTGCTGAACCCGGCGAACTTCACCGCTGCCGCCACAGGTGGAGCAGGACGGTGGTGTGGCGCCACCCTTCATGCGGGTGCCGTGGCAGGCGGTGCAGTTCTCCAGCCGGTCGACTTCCACATCGCGCTCGACGCCGAAAACGGCCTCCTCGAACGAGAGGTCGACGGTGATCTGAATGTCGCCACCCCGCGGTGGTCCGGATGGTCGGCGTTGACCCGCAGCCGCCCCGCCAAAGAACGACTCGAAGAGGTCGGCAAAGCCCCCTGCTCCGCCAAAGCCGAAGGGATCGCCTGCACCACCACCGGCGCCGTTGAAGGCCGCATGGCCATAGCGATCGTAGGCGGCGCGGCGCTCGGCGTTGGAGAGCACCTCGTGGGCCTCGTTGGCTTCCTTGAAGCGCTCTTCGGCGTCAGACTCCTTGTTGATATCGGGATGGTATTTGCGGGCGACCTGTCGGTAGGCTCGCTTGATCTCTACCTCGGTTGCCGTGCGAGACACACCGAGGACTTCGTAGTAGTCACGTTTCTCTGCCATGGGCCTTGCTGGTCTGGTTGATCGTGGCAAACGCGCGAAAACGGACTGTTCTCACGCCAACTGACGGCGCGCGCCGCAGCCTGATACAACCAGTATAGTTTCCTTCACCCTCTCCTGGCACTCTCAAACATCAAGTGCCAACCCGGGCATCCGGGGAGGATCAGGGAATCTGGCGCAGATCGATCACTGTTCCGGCGCGCATGACCGACGTGCGAAAGAACCACGGAGCGGCCAATGAGAGATAGATCCTGGCATCGAGATCGTCGATGAGTGCCTGGGGAATGCCGCTGGCCCCGAATCTGGTGCCGAGCAGAGCGCCGGCGATGGTGCCCTTTGACGCAAGGTCGCCTTTCGAGGCCAGGACAGTGCGGAGGCCGTCTTCGAATGAGCTGGCAGCCGAGGCGTCGGCAATCAATGTGGCGAGGTCCGACCCTTCCGGCGCCGCGGGTACATCAACGGCAGGAGGGATCGACCGCTCACGACCAGTTATGGCAATGACTTCCGCAATCGACGCCGTGAGGTCTTCCTGGGTTGCTCCTGCGTGGCTGAGGCGCGTCACGATGGTCGCCTCCCGCCGCATGAGGGCACGATCGAAACCGCCGACCGCATGCAGCAAGCCAATGGGGATGCCGCGGGTCGCGACCGCCAGCTCGGCTTCAGGCTGGAACGACGGATCGACCTGGCCGTCGCGGTCTACGGCCCGATCGATCCCTTCGACCGTGGCCTCAGACATGAGTTCCCGCGAAGGTCCGGCTGCGATGAAGGCCATGCGCGCCACCATGTTGTCCGGCTCCGGGCGACCGTCGTTGGTGGTCAGCGACTCGACCAGACAGAGCATGATTTCGGTTCGATGCGTGATGGCACCAGTGCCTTCCGGGGCCTGCTCGGTGGAGGGTCCATAGGTGAGTGGTCCTGCCAGGTGCTCGGCGATCGCAGCGTGGTCCAGCTTCTCCAGCGAGTATCCGGCTGCATCCCCGATGGCTGCACCAAGGAGCGCCCCAAGGAACTGATCCTCGCGTGCCTGACCTGTCGCACGTGTCATGGTTCTACTCCTGGCCGATGGGCATGGTGAGCTGGATCCGGCCGACCTTCGTCGCTTCGGCTACCAACTCAATTTCCGCTGGAGATGGCGCCCGGACAACCCACTCGGCAATAGCGCGCGACTCAAGGGGATAGGCGGTGTAGAAGGATGTCGCTTCGTACTGGTTCGCGCGGCCTTCGAGGTGGCCCAGCTCCTGCTCCCGCTTTCCGGCCACGAGTTCGACGCCGACCGGCAACTCGATCTCAACCGTAACCGGTTTGTTCACACCAACCTTACGGCCCTGCTCGGAGACCCAGGTGGGCAGGAAACCGACGTTCTGGACAAGAGCCGTGATCTTGTAGAGATCGGCGCCCAGCGCCTCGACGTTGGCCTGCTGAAAGACGATGCGGGGGGCGGTCTTCATGGCCCGGAGCACGAACCGGGCGTTGGTGGAGGTGACCTGCTCCAGCCACGGACCGGGAGGATTCTGCCAGGCGAACTGATAGTCCCAGCCGCCAATCTCCACCGGTCCCAGCTGCGGATGCTCGAATGGCGTCCACTCCTTGAAGCCGTACCCCTCGACCTCGTCGTCGAGGACCTTGAGCATCGCGAGGTCGACCGATTCATCTCGATTCGGGAAGAACTCGATGAAGTCGGTGACGTCGACGCCGGCCTTCTTTGGCAGACTCCAAAGCTCGGTGGCGAAGGTGAAGACGCCGAGTTGCTCGTAGACCCAGTCGGTAAGACCGCCGCGAATCGGCTTCTTCTTGTCATAGGCGAAGTCGTGGAAGATGGAGATACAGGGATAGCCGGTTTCCTCTTCGCCCATGGCGCCAATAGCCTTGTAGGTACGGAGGTCAAACTTCGGCAGGTCGACATCGGGCTTGCTGGCATGGGGACGGAGGATGGCACCGGACTGCGTGTGAAAGTGTTGCGAGCCATGGATGTTGGGATGGTCGACCAGGAATTGGGCGAGCGCCCGAGTCTCCGGTTCGGACAGGGGGAACTCTCCAGCGCCGGCCTGTTCCCAGTGGGGCGCCCAATCGGCCGGGAAGTTGCGATTGACGTCGAGCCCCATAAGGTCGGGAGCCAGTTTGACGGCCCCGCCGTCCCAGTTCTGGATTTCACCCTCGGGGAGCAGGTAATAGTAGTCGCCTCCGGTTTCATCCGGCCCGCGCTTGACCATGAGGCGAGGATCCTGCGCGGAGACCTTCCAGGGACCGGTAGGGTCCTTGAGGCGCATCACCGCCACCAGTCCGTCGCCGTCCATGTCACGCTTGACGAGCCCATCCTGCTGCTCATCGAAAGGGAAGGGGCGGACGGAGGAGCGGATGCGGCTGCCTTCGCCGCGCAACATCATGTCCATCCCATCAACGTTGATGGCGGGAACGATATAGGTGGTCGTCTCGTCGACCAGGGCCCGGGTGGCGGGATCGGTCTCGTAGGTCGTCAGCAGGTGATTGAGGAGCCAGAGCACGGTTGCGACACCGGTAACCTCGCCAGCATGGATGTTGGCGTCGACGAAGTAGGCGGGTTTGGTGTCATGCGCACCGGTGGCCTGGTTGGTGATGGTGAGTTGCCAGATGTCGCGCCCTTCGTAGCTCTTGCCCATCGACGCGATGGTTGCGATGGTAGGGTGTTCGGCGACCCATCGGTGCAGGAGGTCGGTGAGATCGTCGTAGCGATAGTAGCGATCGGGGCGGTATTGACTATCTTCGGCGATCCATCGTCCAAACTGATAAGGCATGCGGTGATCTCCTGTGCAGCGCGCCGGTCGCCGTTCCATCGGCGAATGTCCGTCTGGAATCCTGACCGTCTGCGCAGTACCTGTCAAATTGACGACACCTACCAGCGCTTCTAGACTGCTCATCAGGCGGCGGCACAGCCGAATTGCAGATGCCAGTGCTTGATCCAGCACCCAACGGGCACAAGCATGTCGCGTGGGCAGGTCGTCGAGAAGGTGCACAGACTTCCGCTGCATTGTTTGCGATCAGATGAGCGCTGCACCGCGGAGGCCGAGCACCCTTACCTCTCATCCTCAACGCTGCCGGCCGTTCGGATACCCGTTTTTGCCCATTTCGCTATCAGCAGGACTCGCAACATGCCGCTTACTTCATCGGAACTCAGGTCCCTGGCTCCGGCCAGTCGCGGCGTTCACGCCGGTCAGCATGTCGACATTGGACGGGCGCGGCCGACGGTGTCGCCCATTCACCTGGCCACGGCCTATTCATACCCAACCACGGATGAACTGGACGAGGTCTTCGCCGACAACTCCCTGGGGTATGTCTATTCCAGGATGGACAACCCGACGGTGCGGGCGGTGGAAGACGCGATCGCGGTGATCGAAGGAGCCGACGCAGGGGTCGCGTACGCATCGGGGATGGCCGCGATTCTCGGGGCGCTCCAGACACTCGTGCCAACGGGCGGAACGATACTCTCGGCCGTCGACATCTATGGGGCGACGCATGCCTTGATGCATGGCCAGCTCGAGCCAGCGGGATTCAGGATCGTCCACCACGACTCCGGAGATATCGAAGGATTCGCGCTGGCGGCGCAGGACTTGAAACCCAGCGTCGTCTACATCGAGTCGATCTCCAACCCCCTGATCAAGGTGGCCAATATTCCTGCCCTGGCCGAGATCGCCCATGCGTCGGGCGCAATGCTGGTGCTCGACAATACCTTTGCATCGCCAATCGTCGTGCAGGGAATCGCACTCGGAGCGGACGTTGTCATCCATTCGTCTACCAAGCATCTGGCCGGTCATGGAGATTCGACGGGCGGCCTGGTGGCCACGTCGGCGGCGATAGCCGATCGATTGCGCAATCACCGAAAGTTCGCGGGGGCGATCCTCTCACCATTTGACGCCTGGCTGACCTTGCGGGGCATGCGAACGCTGACACTCAGGGTGCGCCAGCAATCGGCGAATGCCAGCCAGATAGCTGACTGGCTGGCGGCAAGAGCTGGGGTCGAACGAGTCCACTATCCGGATTCGAGCCACTTCCCCTATCTCGATCAGGTGGTGCTGGATGGGCTGCGCGGCTCGATGCTGGCCTTCGATATAGCTGGTGCAACCCGGTCAGATGTGTTTGCGTTCCAGGACGCGTTGCGACTGGTGGAACCTGCAACGACCCTGGGCGACGTGCAATCACTGGTGCTCCATCCGGCGACCACGTCACACCGACCACTCTCTGACGAGCAGCGAGCCCAGATTGGAATTGGAGACGGGTTGATCCGACTTTCGGCTGGAATCGAAGACGCAACCGACATCATCGCGGACCTCGACCAGGCGTTGTCGACCATCCAGCGATAACTGGCAGAAAGGGATCACATGACTGACACGTTCGAAACGCCTCAGGCAACCTGGCCGGCTGGCCACCGAGCTGGCCTATGCGTCGTGACCTTGCTGGACGATCCGACGTCCACCTCCGAGGCAACGCGGGGAACAGGGTTGGACTATGGCCCCACCGGACTGAATCGGTTGCTCAATCTGTTTGCCGACGCCGACCTGACAGCGACAGTGGGCTTTGCATCGGCCGCCCTGGACTTCGTGCCGACGGTGGTGCGGCAGGCTGCTGAATCGGGTTTTGACGTCGCCGGCTGGTATCAGGGCGAGGATGGGGCCGATTCGATTTCGGGTGCAGTGACCCGCATTCGAGGCAGTGTCCCGGAAGGTCAGATTCTGGGACTGCCCGGCCAGCCATACTCCGGCACGATTGGCGAAAGTGCATGGACCGTCACCGGAACGGGAGGTGACCTGCCTCAGCCAATCGGTCAGGGTTGGCTGATTCCGACGTCGCCATACTGGATGGATAGCGCGTGGCTGGACCCGCGGCATCCGTTGCCGCCATCGTCCCTCCTGGAAGCGTGGTCGCTATCGCTGGCAGCGGTGCGATCGAACGGTGGACTGATGACGATCGTGCTGCATTCCCACATCAGTGGGCGTCCAGGCTTCGCCAGCCAGATTCTCCGATTCCTGGATGAGGTGATCGAGAGCGGTGATGTCTGGATCGGCAACGCCAGCCAGGTTGCCGCGTGGTGGACGCAGCAGGCGTCCTGACTGATTCTGCATTCGTCAATGAGGCGAGATTCATGAGCTCCAATAGTTCGCTGGTCATTCACGGTGGTCCGATCCTGACCATGAACCCGAATCAACCGTTGGCGGAAGCGTTGTTGATTGCGCAAGGCCAGGTCGTGACCCTTGGGACCGAGGCCGAGGTACGTGCTGCTGCACCGAAGGGAGCAGACGCGATTGACCTGCGGGGCAGGCTGGCAACTCCCGGCCTGAACGATGCCCACGCTCACATCATGATGACCGGGTTCGCCCAGGAACAGATCTCCCTGTACGCACCAGCGGTCAGGTCGATCGAGCAGATCAAGGAGCTCGTCGCGACCCGAGCGTCCGAAACTGCTGATGATCGATGGATTGTCGGCCAGGGTTACGACCAGGCAGTGCTTGATGAGCAACGGCATCCCACGCGGCATGATCTCGATGCCGTGGCACCGGATCGACCGGTTTTCCTGTGGCGTTCCTGCCATCACATTGGGGTGGCGAATTCGGCTGCGCTGCGCCTGGCCGGAATCGACCGCAATACCACCGATCCAGCTGATGGCACGATCGACCGCGACGAAGCGGGCGAGCCAACGGGGGTGCTGCGGGAATCGGTGGCAACGCTGGTTGCAGGACAACAGCCCGATCCAACCGATGAGGACATTGCGGACGCGCTGCTGGCCGGGGGTCTGGAGTTTCGCCGCAACGGCTTCACCAGCGCTACTGAAGCGGGAATCCGGCTGCCCGAGCAGATGCGAGCGTATCAGAGACTCTGGCGAGAGGGCCGGTTACCGCTGCGCTCGTACCTGATGATGATCATCGACGACACACTCGACGAATTGAGCGGATTGGGTATCCAGAGCGGCTTCGGTGACGACTGGCTGACGATTGGCCCGGCCAAACTGTTTTCCGATGGCTCGATTGGAGGCAGAACGGCCCGAATGCGGTCGCCTTATGAAGGCGAATCGGACAACTACGGGCTCTGGATGATCTCACCTGAGGAGATCGAAGAGCGCGTCATTCGCGCGCACGACGCCGGGTTCCAGGTTGGCATTCACGCGATTGGAGATGCGGCAATCGAGGCAGTGCTCGATGCCTACGCCGAAGCGCAGAAGCGCAATCCACGACCCGATATGCGTCATCGGATCGAGCACTGCTCGATTGTGGACGAGCGTCTCCTGGACCGGATTGCACAGCAAGGGGTCGTTCCGATTCCCGGAACAACCTTCCTCTACTACATGCGTCCGGTGTACCTGCAAAACCTCGGCGAAGAGCGGGTGCGCTATGCCTATGGCATGAAGGCATTTGCCGATCGCGGAATCGTGGCGGCCGCCAGCAGCGATGCGCCAGTAGTGCCCGTCAGCCCGATGCTTGGTCTGCAGACGATGGTGACGAGGCAGGATCGCCTGGGAGATGCCATCTTCCCAGAAGAACGAATCTCGATCGAAGATGCCTTGCGCGCCTACACCTGGGCTGGCGCCTATGCGGCGCACCAGGACCATCGGAAGGGCTCGTTGCAGCCGGGCATGCTGGGCGATGTCACTGTCTTCGAGCACGACCTGCGCGACGTAGAGCCAACTACACTGGAATTCGAACGAATCGACATGACCATCGCTGCCGGCAACGTTGTCCACGAGCGATTGGGCTAGATCACCGTGACCGGAGGCTTGACTGCT
Source organism: uncultured Sphaerobacteraceae bacterium (assembly GCA_964574825.1). Taxonomy (GTDB): domain Bacteria; phylum Chloroflexota; class Chloroflexia; order Thermomicrobiales; family UBA6265; genus JACCYX01. The sequence goes on from CAZNQC010000073.1 coordinate 8,083, forward strand.
ATGACGACGCTGACCTGGTTGGGACACTCGGCCTTTGAGTTGAAGTCTGAAGAAGCCAATGTGCTGATCGACCCCTTCATCACCGGCAATCCGGCGGCGACGGTAGATGCCGACAGCCTGAGCCCATCGACGATCCTGCTGACCCACGCCCACAACGACCATGTTGGCGACACGATTGAGATTGCCAAACGCAGCGGGGCAAAGGTGATCGCCACGGCAGAACTGGCGGGTTGGCTTGGCAGCCAGGGAGTCGAGAGTGCCTGGGCTGGCAATCACGGCGGAACCGTTAGCTTTGAGGGTGGGACGGCCAAGTTCGTTCCGGCCTGGCACACGTCGTCCTATTCCACAGACGAGGGCATCGTGGCGCCGGGGGTTCCGGCAGGGTTCGTGGTGAAGATTGACGACCTGACGATCTATTTCGCAGGTGACACGGCTCTCTTTCTCGACATGCAATTGATTGGTGAGGAGGGCATCGACGTGGCGGTGCTGCCGATCGGCGACAACTTCACGATGGGCCCACGCGACGCTGCCCGAGCAGCAGGATTCGTGAAGGCCGCGCACGTCATACCGTGTCACTACAACACGTTCCCACCAATTCAGCAGGATCCCGAAGCGTTCCGGGTTCTGGTCGAGGATTCCACTTCGGCCAAGGCGACGATTCCAGCAGTGGGTGAGCCGATTGACCTGACGGCACTTGTGGGTCGCTCGTGAGTTCGCCATCCGCCGACCGCCTCGCGCTCGAACAGGCGATGAAGGCGACGGCCTACCAAAAGAAGGCCGTGTCGCGGCTCCCGGCCGGTGACGTGTTGGACATGGCGATAGCGTGGTTCCGCGAACGCGGCTATCGCTCAGACCGAACCGGGCGCCCGAACCAGATCTTCATCATGGGTGGGCGAGAAGGTGCACTTCCACGCGTGACCGGGGAAGTCCAGGCCAGGGCGGACGTAGGGCGTCCGGGCGTGACGCTGGTGACGATGGACTGCTTTGGCGAGAAGCTGGGTCCGACGATGGCCGAGTTTCACCAACACCTGCGTTCGCAGCGGAGAAAGGCGATTGACGCTACCCCCGCGACGGAGTAGCTACGAAAACACCTCACGAGCGCGAGGAACGTCTGCCTCAGTCAATGTATGGAAGATGATATCGCCGGAGTAGCCAATGCCGGCCAGGAGTTGCCGGTAGAGGTCCCAGGGCACGATGCCGGTTCCGGCGGCGCAGAACTTGCCGCTGGCGCTCAGGTCCTTGGCGTGCGCGAACACGATGTCCGGCCCCAGAAGGTCGAACGCCTCGCTGAGGACGTCAGCGGGATCGCGCGTGCGATCCGAGAGCACGATGTTGGCCGGATCGAGCACGATCTTCAAGGCCGGACTCGCAATTTCGTCCAACATGCGACGGGCCAGCCGCGCACTGGCCACCACATTGGCCGGTTCTGGTTCGACCACCAGGGTGACACCATTGGCCTCTGCCACATCCAGTGCCCGACGAATGGACTCCTGCGCATCGTTCCAAGCTCCCTGGGTCGAGTTGTCCGGATGGGCGACCCACATGCTGGATTCGGTGCGGGTGCCCGTGCACAAGGTGACGAACGGTGCGGCCAGGGCTGGGGCCGACTCGATGACGCGGACGAGACCGGCATGACCGGTTTGCCGAAGGGCTTCATCCGGATGAGCCATGTTGTAGGTACCGGAGATCGCGGGAATGACAACGCCCGTCTCTTCAGCATCGAGGCGCACCGACTCGACCTTGCCGGCGTCAATCGGGTGCTGCCAGGGATCGACGCCGGCGCTCTCCCAATCGAACTGGACACTGTCGAAGCCATCTGCCTTCAGGGCGCCAAACTGCTCCCGCAGCGTGGCTCGCTGGTACACCGTTTCGAAGATTCCGCGTCGCAACGTGCTCATCCACTCACCCTTCATGCATAGCCATCTGCCGACCTGACGATTCTCGGACAATACTGCGTTCTGCGCTATCATGGATGGCGGCATGAACGCTGCCAAACCTGCCCCAGTAGCTCAGCGGATAGAGCACTCGCCTTCTAAGCGATAGGTCGCAGGTTCGATTCCTGCCTGGGGTACCGTGTTACGGTCGCCGAGGTGGTGTCCGGGAAGCGCGAATTGCGCGTTTTGGTGTGCCCATCGGGCGCCTTTCAGGTCCTGGTGTATAGTCATCACTGTTGGAAACCCTGAAGGTGAGACGGATTGTGGGTCTAAAGAGGACGGCTTGTGGAACTTGACCTGAGGCAACTGCTGCGAATTGCGCGCCAGTATTTTTGGATTGCGCTCATCCTGATGGCCGTGGCAGGCGGTACAGCCTACTTCCGCTCCTCGCAGGAACCCGACCAATATCGAACTACGTCGCAACTCATCATGCTTGGCGAGTCGGGACAGGGTGTCAACAGCTACACAGCCCAGTTGTCCAGCCAGAATCTCCTTGAAACCTATCGCAGCCTGATCGAGAGCGACATCATCCTCCAACGAGTAGTGGATGAGTTGCAGCTTCCTTATGACTATGTCGAGTTGGACGAGATGGTCTCGACATCGGCTGTAGCAGACACGTTGCTGCTCCAGGTAACGGCTGTCGACACGGATCCGCAGCGCGCGGCTGACATCGCCAATGCCATTGCCGAGCAGTTCCAGATCTACATTGACGAGAACATCGCCAGCAGCCAGAACGTCAACCTGTCTTCGCCAGTTGGCATCAACAACCTGGCCCGCGTTCCGGATGCCCCATTCGAGCCGAAGCCGCTGACGGCGGGACTGCTGGGAGCATTCGTGGGCCTGCTGTTGGCGGTGGCGCTGATCGCGGTGCTGGAGTTCCTGGACAATACGGTCAAACCGCAGCAGAACTTCCAGGAGATGACGGGCTCGCCGATGTTGGCCTCGATTCCACAAGCGCCCAATGTGCGAACTGGTAGTCATCAGGTCTATACGGTGGCCCAACCCAGGTCATCTGCAGCGGAGGCCGTGCGCCTGTTGCGGACCAATCTGGAGTTTGCCTCAGCGTCCTCCGACATCAAGCGCTTCGTGGTCTCCAGTCCGAATCCGGGTGAAGGCAAGAGCACGACGGTCGCCAATATTGGTGTGGTGTTGGCCCAGGCTGGCATTCGAACGGTGATCATCGACGCCGATTTGCGGCGCCCCACGCAGAATCGCATTTTCGGCGTGCCGGGCGACGACGGGCTGACGACGCTGCTCACGCACCCGGACCGCCCCTGGGAGACGGTGGCCCGCCGGGTAGCGGTTTCGAACCTGATGTTGATTTCGAGTGGACCGATTCCACCCAACCCGTCGGACCTGGTTTCGTCACCGCGGTTCATCAAGCTCCTCGACACCATTGCCGAGGACGTGGACATGATTATCCTGGATTCACCGCCATTACTTGCCGCCAGTGATGGCCTGGCCATGGCCGCCCACTCCGATGGCATCGTGCTCGTCTGCTTCTCGGGCAAGACACGGCTCGACCAACTCGCCCACGCAGCGGACTCGGTCAAGCAGGGTGGCATTCGCCTGATCGGGGTCGTCCTCAACCGCACGAAGAAGCAGCAGGGCGCCACGTACTATGGCGACTACTACTACCACGCCAACGAGGCCTCAGCAGCACCGGTGGAATCGAAATCTGCAGCTGACTAGGTGATATCGATACAGTCGAGCCCCAGGCCGCATGGTTCGCCAACCATGATGGGCGGGGGCTTTGGCGTTGACACCCGGTGCCAGGCCATTGAGAAAGGACTCTCCCATCGTGCGCGCCCTCATCAGCGTTTATGACAAGACTGATCTCGTCCCTTTTGCAACCGGACTGCAGGAAATGGGCTATGAACTGATTTCGACTGGCGGATCGGCCAGAGCCCTGGTCGAGGCCGGGCTAGCCGTCTTGCAGGTCGAGGAAGTCACTGGATTTCCGGAGATTCTGGACGGTCGCGTGAAGACCCTGCATCCACACGTGCATGCCGGACTGCTGGCAAGACGGGATGTCCCGGAGCATCTAGAGACACTGGAGACGCTCCAGATCGCCCCGATCGACCTGCTGGTATCCAATCTGTATCCGTTTCGGGCGACACTGGCCAATCCTGACTCCACTGACAACGACCGGATCGAGCAGATCGACATCGGGGGGCCGGCCATGGTGCGGGCCGCGGCCAAGAACTTCGCCGGTGTCCTGGTCGTGACGCGCCCCGAGGATTATCAGGAGGTGCTGTCGCGATTGGGAACAGGGACGGTGGACCCGGACTACCGCAGAGCGCTGGCGGCCAGGGCATTCCAGCACGTTTCGACGTATGACGCACTCGTTGCCGACTATCTCTTCGCCGATGCTGCCGCTGAGTTCCCGCAAGAGCTCGCGATTGGACTCCACAAGGTGCAGGATCTCCGCTACGGAGAGAATCCTCAGCAAGCGGCTGCCGTGTATCAGGCGACGTCAGCGCGCGGGCACGTGCCGGGCGTGCTGGACGCGAAACAACTCCATGGGAAGGAGTTGTCGTTCAACAATCTGCTGGACGTGGATGCGGCATGGACCGCAGCCAAGGTTTCTGCCGAGCCGACCGCGTCCGTGATCAAACATATGGTGCCGTGTGGGCTGGCCACCCGCGCCAGCATCGCCGAAGCCTATGCTGCTGCCTACGAAGGAGATCCGGTTAGCGCATATGGCGGAATCGTCGGACTGAATCGACCGGTGGATCTCGCAACTGCCGAACGGCTCAGCGAAATCTTCCTGGAGATTGTCATTGCGCCTGGATTTGAACCCGAGGCGCTCGAACGATTGACGCGCAAGAAGAACCTGCGCCTGCTGGAAATGCCAGCGTCGACCGGCTCGACCAGCAACACCAGGTATGATGTGCGGCCGATCTCGGGCGGAATGCTTGTGCAGTCGCCGGACATTCAGGTTGATGATCCGGGGTCATGGCAGGTGGTGACGGACCGCCAGCCAACCGACCAGGAATGGAAGGATCTGGACTTCGCCTGGAGGGCGGCTCGTCTGGTGAAGTCCAATGCGATCGTGTTCGTTCGAGACCAGGCCGTGGTGGGAGTGGGTGCCGGCCAGCCCAACCGACTGGAATCGGTGGCCATCGCCAGCCGGAAGGCGGGAGAGAAGGCCCAGGGCGGAGCCATGGCTAGCGATGCGTTCTTCCCATTTGCCGATGGCATTCTGCAGGGGCTCGAGGCGGGGATCACGGCCGTGGTGCAGCCCGGAGGGTCCGTGCGGGATGAAGAAGTGATCAAGGCCGTGAATGACGCCGGAGCAACCATGGTGTTCACCGGAACGCGGCACTTCCGGCACTGACCGATTCCACAACGACGAATAGCAAAAGGGGCTGCTTCAATAGAGGCAGCCCCTTTTTGTTCTGTTCCTGTCGCCACCGTTCTGCCTGCCGGAGAATCCCTGGCGGTCTCGCCGGATCGGTCTTACCCGGAGTCATACCGACTCCGGGTGATCGCCTGGGCAACCGTTGGGAGTTTGTCACAGACCCCAGCGGGTGGCGACTGGGACAACCTCCCATGAGCGCTGGGGCCGAGACACCCTCCATTACCCCCCATTCCACAACGCTTCAGCCGGAGTCGGTATCAAACACGAACTGAGCGACAGAAGGTAGGTTTCTAGACTTCAGCGACGACCGGGAGCAGCAACCGAGTCCGCTCCAGCCATAGCTCGGGTTCGCGGATTTCCGGCATGGTTGGCAGGAATTCGGGGCCTTCCCAGACCTTGCTGGCGGCCTCGTGGCCCTCGAGTCGAACGATTTCATCGATGAACCGTTCGCCAGCGCGGTATTGCTCCATCTTGACGTCGAGGCCGGTGAGACGAGAGAAGAGCTTTTCCGACTGCGATCGCTGCTGCTGACGCTCCTCGAACTTTCGGGCGATCTCGTCGTACTGGGAGAGCAGGTCTCGGCCAACCGCATTCATGACGTGGTTGCTGTACCCCTCGATAACGCACATCATGGCCTGCATTTGATTGAAGAGGGCACGCTGCTCTTCGTTCATGAGGGCTTCGATCCAACTGCCGCGATCATCATTGCCATCCTTGACCCGGTTGGCAAGCATCTTGAGCCCCTGAATGCCTTGCGCCAGGTACTCGGCATCCTGCTTCATGAATGTCATGTATTGGTCGAGCAGCGAGTTGAAGTGGACACGGACCCAGGGGTGGGCCTCGAACTCGAAGGCGTGGGTGGTCTCGTGGAGAGCCAACCACATGCGGAATTCTTCGCGCGGTAGTCCGAGCTTGTTCTCGATGCCCTTGATGTTGGGCTCCACATAGTAGAGCTTTCCGCTCGATTCCAGTGGCTCCCGACCAAGGAGGGCCAGATCGTACTGGCCCAGCACCCGCCGGGCGAGATACCCGAGCAGCAAGCCAATCTCATACGACAGAATGGACTGATTGATTCCGGATGCGACGCGGCCAACCGGCCCCCTGGACGCGTTCGAGCCCGTGAGATCCTCGACAGGCTCGAACATGCGGCGAAAGCCCTGCAGGTTGGCGTCGATCCAGTCGATCCGATCGAAGACGAACGTTCGCTGGTCAGTGGGTGGCAGGGTGGTTCCGGTGTACTCACTTACGATGGGAATACATCTGGAAACCAGGTCTTCGTAATAGGCATCGAGGCGAGCGCGTTGGACTGCGGTGAGGGTGTCGCCTCTGTTCATGGAGACGGCGACTTCGCGCGCGCGCTCCCAATCGATCATGCCATCGGGGCGAGGAGACCGGGAATAGTCGCGAACCTTCCTGGTAAGCCAGACTCCGGCGGCGACCCCGCCAACCAGGCCAGCGGCGGCGACAGCACGAATGCGATCGTCGCTCGGGCCACTACGTTCGAGAACACCATTGCTCATTCATCACGTCCTGTTCAAACCTGGCGGTCCGAATGTGCCGCCAGCATCGGTCTAGCCTACCATTTAGGGGTGGTGGTGGTGGCTGGAGAGATGGCGAGGATCGCGCGCTGGGTATCCAGGCCCAACAAGAAGATCGTGCCGGGAAAGACCAATGAACTCGGGGGGGATGGGGGACACAACAACGCCCTCGGGACGCAGATGCGTG
>CAZNQC010000074.1:0-2521 GCA_964574825.1 uncultured Sphaerobacteraceae bacterium
TTCAACTTCATCGGCGACGGCCTCCGCGACGCCCTCGATCCCTGGATGAAACGGTAGTTGCTGGGGTGCTACAGACCTGTGCTTGATCGTCCATGCCAGGGACCTCGATTGAACGCACAGGCCGTCGCACCCTACATTTCTCCTGACGCACACGGGAAGCAGCCGGAGTCCATAACCCCTCCCTGGCGCCCAGTCCATCATGGGGTTCTGTATCAGGTCCAGAAGGAGCCATCGGGGTGAGCGACGAAAATACGCTGGTCCGGGCCATTCCGAATGAGGATGGAACATTCACGATCCATGATCCCGACGGCTCGATCCGGACAGATGAGAGTCGAACCGACTGGGAACGCCTTCGATTAATGACCGAAGACGAGATCTGGGAGAGTGCGCTTTCCGACCCGGACAATCCTCCATTGGCAACCGAAGAACTCGAACGACTCGCTCAACCCAATCAGTTTCGCGACATTCGTCAGCGCCTGAACCTGAACCCGTTCCAGTTCGCCGAACGGTTCGGTATCCCGATCGCCACCGTACTGGCCTGGGAGACCGGCAAAGTGCTGCCCGACGCCGGTGCACTCGTACTTCTCCGCGTCATCGAGCACGATCCCGAAGCGGTCATCCGTGCAATCCACTCGCGAACAGCGGACTGAGCCAAGCCTGCTATCCTGAGTGTTCCTGGGAATCCGGTTCGAACCAACCGTCGCGCAATGCTGCCATCTGTGCTGCGCCGCGTGGTGTTTTGCCCAAAGGACTCCCCACCATGAACACCTGGAGCAACATCTTTAGACAGCATCGCTGGGCCAACCAGACGCTGATCGACGCCCTCAGCCACCTCTCGGACGAGCAACTCGCCCTGACCGTGCCTGGCACCTATGGTGACTCCCTCTCCACCATCCGGCACGTGATCTCCAGCAATGCCGACTACGTGCGGATCATTCCGGACACGCCAGCCGTGCGCCAGATGCCGCAAGACGGCCCATTTCCTGGCTGGGAAGCACTCAGATCGGTCGCCTGGGAGGCCGATACTGTTCTTGTCGGCTACGTGACCGGTATCACTGATGACCTCTTCTTCGTGGATATCGATGATGGCGAAGAGTTCGACCTGACTCGTTCGATGCTGCTCTGCCAGATCATCCACCATGCCACCGAGCACCGGAGCCAGATTCGGACCACGCTCTCCGCGCACGGGATCACGCCGCCAGAAATCTCCACCTGGGCCTGGCGACTCAGCGACGATGGGCGCGACGTTCTTCGCCAGCAAGCGATGGAGCAGGGCGAGACAGTCAACGCAACCGATTCCTGACCGCGACTTCCCAGCAGGCCGAAACCCTCCCCGAATCGGATGAGGCTGGCGCAGATGTCACATCGCGTGCATCATGCCGGTCACCTCGTCCGCGAGGTTTCGGCCTGCCCTGGTGGCACGGGCTGGCTCACGTGGAAGCCAGCAACAGGATGTGCGCTTCATGACCCTTGCGACATTTGGCGTCGTTCTGTTTGCCGCGGCCCTGCATGCCACCTGGAACGCCATCGTCAAGGGCAGCAGCGATAAACTCCTGACCGCCACGCTGGTGACAGGATCGGCCGCTCTCCTCGCCATCGTCGCCCTGCCATTCCTCGAACCGCCGGCTTCCGCCAGTTGGCCCTTCATCGGGGCGTCCACCGTCTTCCAGATCTGCTATTTCCGGCTCCTGGCGCTGAACTACCAGCGCTCGGAAATGAGCCTGGCCTACCCGATCATGCGCGGCACTGCCCCGCTGATCGTCACCCTCATCAGCGTGTTGATCCTCAACGTGGCGCTACCGCCTTTGGCATGGCTGGGTATCGTCATCATCTGCTCCGGCGTTCTCAGCCTGGCGATGAGCAACGGTCGCGGCAACGGACGAAGTGTTGCCCTGGCCCTGCTCAACGCCTGCGTGATTGCCGGATACACCCTGATCGATGGCGAGGGCGTGCGTCGCTCTGGCGCCCCGGCGTCCTACACGCTCTGGATCTACCTGCTGACAGGACCCGCCCTCGTGAGTTGGGCATTGCTGACCCGCCGGCGATCGTTCATCACCTATGCGCAAGCCAACTGGCGGTCCGGAATGATTGGCGGCATCGGCACGGCCACGTCGTACGGTCTCGCCCTGTGGGCCATGACGATGGCCCCGATCGCAGTGGTCTCAGCCTTGCGGGAAACGTCGATCCTGTTCGGCATTCTCCTCTCCGCCACAATCCTGCGAGAGCGAGTGGATCGGCGCCGGATTGTGGCGGCCTGCATCATTGCCTCCGGCGCCATCGCCCTTCGGCTGTCCTGAGCACATTCACGTCCGGTCAGCCGCCGACCACCGGCGAGATCCACGCAGGGGTGCCGGCTTCCGCGCCACAGTGCTTCCAACAGGAGTGGTCCCACTGGTCCTGGAATCCGATCACCCCCCAACCGCCCCATCTGGCAGCGGTCACGACGTGCATGTCGGCGAGTCGCGCCCTATTGCGATTGAGAATCATTCTCTCCATCTGCTATGATTCCAATATCCGACAC
>CAZNQC010000074.1:2621-15087 GCA_964574825.1 uncultured Sphaerobacteraceae bacterium
CCTATTGCGATTGAGAATCATTCTCTCCATCTGCTATGATTCCAATATCCGACACGCGTTGTCGGATATACTGGACCAGGTTCTCCCCGTGTGGAATGGGGAGTGAACCGCTCGGTGATCACTGCTATACTAGGCGTCGGTGGAAACGAGACTCATTCTCAACTTCCATCAATCACACGCCAGCACACGTCCGGCCCTGGTGACCCGGATGTGCGGAGAGGACACGATGGTGGCAGCGGAAAAGTCCGGAACGTATCGAAACACGACCCAGCGGGCCGTCATTCTGGCGGAAGTGGAGTCGTACGAAGGGCACCTGACGGCAGGCGAGATTTTCGAGCGTGTCCGTCGCCGGTATCCAACCATCGCCTACGGCACGGTCTATCGCACCCTGCACCTGCTGGCCGAACACGGCCTGATCCAGGAGTTGACGTTTGCCGACCAGGCGAGCCGGTTCGACAAGCGCGTCGAACGGCACGACCACGTGCACTGCAACGCCTGCGGCATCATCGTCGACGTTGACGTGCCGGTTGCCCTGATGGCCACCCACGTTGCCGAAGAGCAGTCCGGTTTCAATCTCACCAGTCACCACACGGTTTTCAACGGGTTGTGCCCGGAATGCCAGGCGGCAGCCCGGCGCGAGCCCGAGGCGGAGATCGCCACTGTCTAGTGAACCGCGGTTCGCGCGCTCCGGATTCTGACGTCACTGGCGTGGAAACCGGTGTGCCTTCGTCCAGGTCGGCGATGGCATCGTTCAGTTCTGTTTTGGAAGGATGAGTACAAGCACCATGGCGGATTCCAGCAACGTTCCCATGTTTGAGATCGAGAACCTGCACGCCTCCATCGAGGACAAGGAAATCCTCAAGGGTGTGGATCTGGTGATCAACACCGGCGAAATCCACGCCATCATGGGCCCGAACGGCTCTGGCAAGAGCACCCTTGCCAACGTGCTGGCGGGCAACCCCATGTATGAAGTCACCGAGGGTTCGGCGAAGTTCTTCGGCGAAGACATCCTGGAGATGGATCCGGACGAACGCGCCCACCTCGGCATCTTCCTCGCCTTCCAGTACCCAACCGTGATTCCGGGTGTGTCGATGGCGAACTTCCTGCGCATGGCCGTCACCAACACCAGGAATTCCCGGGCCGAGCGCGAGGGCGGCGAATCCAAGCCCTTCACGCCGCGCGAGTTCCGCCGCCTGATGAAGGAAAAGATGGCCCTCCTTCACATGGACGACTCGTTCGCCACCCGCTATCTGAACGAAGGATTCTCCGGCGGTGAGAAGAAGCGGGCCGAGATTCTGCAGCTGGCCCTGCTCGAACCGACCCTCGCCATCCTCGACGAGACCGATTCCGGTCTCGACATCGACGCCCTGCGCGTCGTCTCCGAAGGTGTCAACAACCTGATGAGCGCCAATATGGGCATCCTGCTCATCACCCACTACCAGCGCCTGCTTGACCACATCAAGCCGCACTTCGTGCACATCATGATGAACGGTCGCATCGTGCAGAGCGGTGGACCGGAGCTGGCGCTCGAACTTGAGGCCAAGGGCTACGAGAAGCTCAAGGCCGAGGTCGCCGCAACGGCGTAATTCGAAAGCCCCATCGATTCGATCAGGGTTTTCGCAAGGAGCACCACATGGTTGCACAGGTCGACATCGCAGAATATCAGTACGGCTTTCATGACAAGGAAGATTACGTCTACAAGTCCGAACGGGGCTTGAGCCGCAAGGTCGTCGAGAACATCTCCTACATGAAGAACGAGCCAGACTGGATGCGGGAGTTCCGCCTCAAGTCCCTCGATCACTTCGAAAAGCGTCCAATGCCGAACTGGGGCTCGGACGCGATTCAGGACATCGACTTCGACAACATCTACTACTACATCCGTCCGTCCGAAAAGCAGGGCAAGACCTGGGATGAGGTTCCGGCCTACATCAAGGACACGTTCGAAAAGCTCGGCATTCCCGAGGCCGAGCGGAAGTTCCTGGCTGGTGTCGGCGCCCAGTACGAGTCCGAGGTGATCTACCACTCACTGCGCGAAGACCTCGAGCAGCAGGGTGTGATCTTCCTCGACATGGACTCGGCGGTGCGTGAGTACCCCGACCTGGTCAAGCAGTACTTCGGCACGATCATTCCCTACGCCGACAACAAGTTCGCCGCGCTCAACTCGGCGACGTGGTCGGGCGGCTCGTTCGTCTACGTGCCGGAAGGTGTGCGGGTGGAAGTGCCGCTACAGGCCTACTTCCGCATCAACGCCGAGAACATGGGCCAGTTCGAGCGCACCCTGATCATCGCCGCGCCGGGTTCCTACGTGCACTACGTCGAAGGCTGCACCGCCCCGACCTACAGCACGGACTCCCTGCACTCGGCGGTCGTCGAAATCATCGTTCAGGAAGGTGCTCGCGTTCGCTACACCACCATCCAGAACTGGTCGAAGAATGTCTACAACCTGGTCACCAAGCGCGCCGCGGCCTACAAGGACGCGACGATGGAGTGGGTCGATGGCAACCTCGGCTCCAAGGTGACGATGAAGTACCCGGCGGTCTGGATGATGGAACCCGGTGCTCGCGGTGAAGTGCTCTCCGTGGCCTTCGCGGGTGACGGCCAGCATCAGGATGCCGGTGCCAAGATGGTGCACGCGGCTCCGAACACCTCCTCGCAGATCACCTCGAAGTCGATTTCCAAGGGCACGGGCCGGTCGTCGTACCGTGGCCTGGTGAAGGTCCACAAGGGTGCCGAGAACGTGAAGAGCAACGTCGTCTGCGACGCGCTCCTGCTCGACGAGACCTCGAAGACCGACACCTACCCCTACATGGAGATCGAGGAAGAGCGCGTGTCCATCGGCCACGAGGCGACCGTCTCCAAGGTGGCGGAAGAGCAGATCTTCTACCTCCAGAGCCGCGGCCTGAATGAAACCGAGGCGATGAGCATGATCGTCAACGGGTTCATCGAGCCGATTGCCAAGGAACTGCCGCTGGAATACGCGGTGGAGCTCAACCGGCTCATTCAGCTCGAAATGGAAGGCTCGGTCGGCTGATCCCGCGCCTGGTGGGGAGGGTACCCTCCCTCCCCGCACGATCGTGGAGGACCGACCGGCCATTGCGCCAGCCCCTCCTCACTGCACAACCTCGAGGAATAAATGGAAGCAACCATTTCCACCCTGCCGAACAGCGCCAGCGAATTCGCGAACTTCACTCGCGAAGCCGTGGTTGCGCTTTCCCAGGCCAAGGCTGAACCTGACTGGGTGCTCGAACAGCGCCTGGCGGCCTGGGACATCTTCAACACCTTGCCCATGCCGGCCCGTTCCGATGAAGAATGGCGCCGCACCGATCTCCGGCGCCTGAAGCTCGATCGCTTCGCCCCCGTGCTCGACGCCGGAAGCACGGTCGAATCACTTGAAGCCCTCACCTCGGGCGCCGACGCCGCCCACTCGCTGCAGTTCGGCGAAGCGGATCAACGGTCCGGCATCACCGTCTCCCGCAACGGCCGCACCGCCTACACCGAGTTCGATGCGTCGGTTGCCGCCCAGGGCGTTATCTTCACCGATCTCGACACGGCCATCCGCGACTACCCGGATCTGGTGAAGCAGTATCTCGGCACCGAGGCGGTCCCGGCCTCCTTCGGCAAGTTCGAGGCCCTGCACGCTGCCTTCTGGGGCACCGGCACCTTCCTGTATGTGCCGAAGGGCGTTGCCATCGAGCACCCGTTCCGCTCGTTCGCGGTCGACACTGCCACCAACCAGGCAACATTCACCCACTCACTGATTGTGGTGGAAGAAAGCGCCGAGGCGTTCTTCGTCGACGCGTTCCAGAGCGAAACCCAGGAAGATCCGACCTTCACCTCGGCCGTGGTCGAGTTGATCGTGCGCGACAACGGCAAGCTCCGCTACGTGCAGGTGCAGGACTGGGGCCGCCACGTCTGGAACTTCATGACCTCGCGCTCGGTGCTTGGTCGTGATGCCGAACTGAAGTCGCTGCAGGTCACGCTCGGGTCGAAGTTCACCAAGAACTCGATCGGTTCGCACCTGCGTGGCGAGAATGCCCTGGCCGAGATGCTGGGCATCTTCTTCGCTGACGGTGACCAGTTCTTCGACCATCACACCTGGCAGCTGCACGAATCGCCGTATGCCACCAGCGACCTCGAATTCAAGGGTGCCCTCAAGGAGCAGGCCCGCTCGGTCTACTCCGGTCTGATCAAGGTATTCGAAGGCGCCCAGCGCACCGACGCCTACCAGCAGAACCGGAACCTGGTGCTCAGCCGCGAAGCCCGCGCCGACACGATTCCGAACCTGGAGATCGGTGCCAACGACGTGCGCTGCACCCACGGTGCAACGGTCTCGCAGGTCGAGGAGGAGCACCTCTTCTATCTCGAGTCGCGCGGTATTCCTCGCTCGGAGGCCCAGAAGCTGATCGTTGAAGGGTTCTTCCGCCCGGTGATCGACCGCATCCCGGTTGAGGAAATCCAGGGCTTCCTGGAAGGCGCCATTGCCCAGAAGGTTGGCTACTAGCCTTCCGTCTTCGCGCACCAGTTCAACGCTCGGAGGAACGCGGCGCCAGTCACCTGGTGCCGCGTTCCCATCACGAACGAGTCGTCCCCATGCAAACTGCCGCCGCCAGCCCACCACTCGACGTCGCCCGGATCAAGGCCGATTTTCCGGTCCTGAACCAACCGCCACCCGGCGGCAAGCCCCCGCTCGCCTTTCTCGACAGCGCCGCATCGTCACAGAAGCCGCAAGTCGTGATCGATGCATTGAGCGGCTATTACGAAACGACCAACGCCAATATCCATCGCGGCGTCTACGACCTCTCCGAGCGCGCGACGGCGGCGTACGAGGCGTCCCGGCGGAAGGTCCAGCGGTTCATCAACGCTCGCTCGTGGCGCGAAATCATCTTCGTGCGCAACACAACCGAGGCGATCAACCTGGTCGCGCATGCCTGGGGTACGGCGAACGTGGGGCCGGGTGACCTGATCGTCTTCACCACCATGGAACACCACTCGAACATCGTGCCCTGGCAATTGCTGGCCGAGCGGACCGGGGCACGGCTCGGCTTCGTGGGAATCACACCCGACGGCCGGTTGGACATGGAGTCCTGGCACACCCTGCTGGCGCAGGAGCCGAAGCTGGTGGCGTTCACTCACGTCAGCAACAGCCTCGGCACGATCAACCCGGTCAAGGAGATGGTCGCCCAGGCGAAAGCTGCTGGGGCCGTGACACTGGTCGACGGCGCCCAGAGTGTGCCGCACCTGCCGATCGACGTGCAGGACCTCGGCTGCGATTTCTTCGCCTTCTCCGGCCACAAGATGCTGGCCCCAATGGGGGCAGGCATCCTCTATGGCCGCAAGGAACTGCTCGACGCGATGCCGCCCTTCCTCGGTGGCGGGTCGATGATCCGCAAGGTCACGCTTGAACGCACCACCTGGGCCGATGCGCCGGCGAAGTTCGAAGCGGGCACCCCGTCGGTCGGTGATGCGATCGTACTTGGCACTGCGATCGACTACCTGACCGACATTGGGATGGACGCGATCTGGCAACACGAGCACGACCTGGCGACCTATGCTCTTTCCCAACTGCCCGAGGTCCCGGGACTGACGATCTATGGCCCGCAGGAACCGCTGGACCGCAGCGCGGTCATCTCGTTCGGATTCGACTCAATCCACCCGCACGATGTGGCGGCGATCCTCAACGAGGACAATGTCGCCGTCCGGGCTGGACACCACTGCACGCAACCCCTGATGGCGGCACTCGACGTGGTCGCCACCACCCGGGCCAGTTTCTATCTCTACAATGACCAGAACGATGTCGATCGCCTGGTTGAGAGCCTTCACCGCGTGGTGAAGGTTTTCGCCTGATCGCCCCTCCCGCCGACCGTGAGGGACAGGAGTCCGGTTCACCGATGACCGACGACAGTATCTATCGCGAAATCATCCTCGAGCATTACAAGAACCCGTCGAACCGCGGCACGCTCGACCCAGCCGACTTCAGCTACGAGGATGTCAACCCGCTCTGCGGCGACGAGATCCGGATGGACGTCCGGGTCAAGGACGACCTTGTCTCGGAAATCAGGTTCTCGGGGCGAGGCTGCGCCGTCTCCCAGGCCTCGGCCTCGATCCTGACCGAAATGGTGGAGGGCAAGTCGCTGGACGAGGTGAAAGCAATCGGCCGCGACGATCTGCTGGACGAGATCGGGATTCCGGTCAGCCCGGCGCGCATGAAATGCGCCATGCTGGGCTTGAAGGTCCTCAAGGCAGGCATCTACGGCATCGACCACGCCAATGCCACTCTCGACGAGGACTGATCGGGCAGCAGCCCCCGCTACAGGTTGTGTGACTCAATCAGGGAAACCAGCTCGTCAGCGTCGGTCACCATCGGGAACGCCGCCCCATTCAGGGTCACGCCTTCCAGGTACTCGGCAGTTCGCGATACATCCTTGCCTTCTGGCCCAACGTCGCAACTGAAGTTGGCATTGATCCAGGGGTACATCAGCGAGTCATCATAGCGGTATTCGAAATACCTCATGCCACGGTAATCACCGTAGTCCGACGTGAAGAAGAACGCAAACGAATCCTCGGCACTCCATTTCTCGACGATGTCGACGCCGGCCATCCCAAGGCTGAACCACTCCTCGATCGCGAGGTCAACCGACGTTGGGTCATTGGGCCACGGGTGATTTGAGTACCTCGCATCGAAGGTATATCCATGCCGTCGTCCGTCGTTCAGGTAGATGGCAATGTCGGAGGAAATGTCCTGATTCACCTGGTACAGTGCGTCATCCCACTCCACCATAATGCCGCCATCGGGACTCTCGAAGCCGTCCACAGGGCCACCGCTGGATTGCACCAGCACCAGGTTGGCACCAGACCCAACTTCTGCAGCGGACGCAGGCAATCCGATTCCTGCCAGGATGAACCCGCTCGTCAATGCCAATGCCGATCGCCGGCTCAATCGTGTCCCAATCATGAACAATTCCCCTGTCTCGCAGATGCGTACTTGCCTAAGAGACGATCCGCATCCAGGAAAGGTTCCGCGATCACGATGAGGAGTCCACCTGATGGTACCGCGAGACACCTGTCTCACGAGGCCGTGAATGGCACTTTGCAGGGCCCATCCACTTCCCGTACAGTCAGAGGAAAACAACACACTGCACATGCGCAGTCGACGTCCCTTTAGCACGCACAGCGATATCTCGATAAGGCTGACGAACATGGCAAAGAACTGGGTAACGGTGGCTCGGAAGGACTTTCTGGAGCCAGGCGAATTGATGTACGTAGAAGTTGAGGAAGAACCGGTCGTGCTCATCAACATGGAGGGTGAACTCTACGCCCTCAACGATGTTTGCACGCACGAAGACGCCTCGCTGGCCGACGGCACGATTGATGACGACATCATCGAATGCCCGATGCACGGCGGCGCATTCTACATCCGCACGGGTGAGCCAGCGGCGTTCCCCGTCGCCGTCGCCACCGAGAAATACGACGTCCGCATCGAAGGCGACGACGTGCAGATTTCGGTCCGCTAACGGCTCGGCAGTGAAACCCACCAAAGGACAGGATGAACGTCCGCGCGATATCTCGTGCGGACGTTCGTCGTACCAGCTACCTGGTCGTCAAATGGAAGGGCTGCTCAGTCTGGGATCTCGATGTCCTCAAGGCCCTCTTCTTCCTCGGGCCATTCCGGGTCCATCTTCTCCAGCACATCCGCCAGCGTCGTGGAGATCAGGTAGTCGCGGTACCATTTACGATTGGCCGGAACCACGTACCACGGCGAATCGTCGGTCGCGCAGCGATTGATCGCAGCCTCGAACGCGTCCTGGTAGTCATCCCAATATGCTCGCTCGGCCAGATCGGCCTTGCTGAACTTCCAGTGCTTCTCCGGATCATCCAACCGGGCCTGCAGTCGCTCCTTCTGCTCTTCCTTCGAGATGTGCAGGAAGAACTTCACGACCTTGGTGTTGTTCTGGGTCAGCATGGCTTCAAAGTCGTTGATCTGCTCGTAGCGGCGTTCCCAGACATCCTTCGGCACGAGGTCCTTCACGCGCACCACCAGCACGTCCTCAAAGTACGACCGATTGAAGATGTTGATCATGCCCCGGCCGGGCGTTCGCTCGTGATAGCGCCACAGGAAGTCGTGATCCGACTCCCATTGCGTCGGCACCTTGAAACTCCAGACGCGCACACCCTGCGGATTGACTCCGGAAAAGACCTTCCGAATGGTGCCATCCTTCCCACCCGTATCGATCGCCTGGAGTACGACCAGCAGCGCCTGCTTGTGCTCGGCGTAGAGCTTCTCCTGCAGCGCTTCGATCTTCTTCGTCGCTTCCTGGGTCAGGGGCAGCGCCTTCTCCTTGGTCATTCCCCCCCTGGTATCAGGGTCGATGTTCTTGAGCTTGATTTTCCGCTTGCCATTGACTCGCACGATCGACACGTGATCTTCCCTCCCACCCTACCTGCTGCTCGTCTGTCGTTTGTACTCGCCAACATACCAACAGGGCAACACCTGTGCGGTGTTGCCCTGTCTGCATGATTCAAATTCTGTTTCCGGTCGCCTCCATCCAGACGTGACCGGGCTGGCTTCGACCTACGGATTCACCATCAGGAGAATCAACAGAAACATCGAAACCAGAGCCACAACGGAAAACCCTCGGACCAGCATGTCTTCGCGGGTCAGAACATCGCTCTCCCGACGGTCGTTCTCAGTCATTGCTTCCCCCTGAAGCGGGTGATTTGACGCGTGCGCCCAGCCAGGCGACGTCCAAAATCACAATCCCCTGTTTGCCACAATGGCGTACAGCCTGATTCCCTCAAACCAGACCTGCGGGTGTACGTACATACGGCACGTTACCTGTATGAGGATAGACGGTTCGTGCCGCCATGTCAATCAAACGCCTGGCCCGGCCAATCGGTTTCGCCAGCCCAAAACCCATCTGGAGCGCCTCAATAATCGCGAACGTACGCGATCTTTTCGCATCACGACAACATCTCGCAAGTCTGTGAGAATTCGCACAGTATCAGGCAAACGGTCCCCTGGCTGCCTGAGGTTCCCGACGGTCGATCCCGTCAGGAAAGGCTGATCAGCTGGTCACATTGGAGGCCTATTGCGAACGTACAGGGCGTTCGTTCGACAAGCCCATGCAGTGACAGTCTGACACAATTCGAGGAGCAAGCCGTGCTCGCGCAAGGAGTCTTCCATTGACCGACCTCCCCTCCCGTTACCCTGGCCCGACTGCCGGACAGCTGAACTGGCAACGCAACCATCAATTTGGTCTCTTCTGCCATTTCGGCATTAACACGTTCAACGATCGGGAGTGGAGCGACGGCACGCTCCCGGCCACAACGTTCAATCCCGCCTCATTGGATGCGCGTGATTGGGCCGACGCCGCCAGGGATGCTGGTGCAGCGCACCTGATCCTGACTGCGAAACACCACGACGGCTTCTGCCTCTGGCCGACGGCCACCACCGACTACTCGGTTGCCTCATCACCATGGAAGGATGGCCAGGGCGATGTCGTCGCCGAGGCGGCCCAGGCTTGCCGCGAGGCGGGCATTGGTTTCGGCGTCTACCTCTCACCGTGGGACCGCCATGAGCCTTCGTGGGCCAACGATCACGCTGCCTACGACCAGCTCTATCTCCAGCAACTCACCGAACTCTGCACCAACTACGGGGAACTCTTCGAAATCTGGTTCGACGGGGCTGGGTCGGAGGAACATCCCTACGATTGGAATGCGATCATGGCGGTTGTCGCCCGGCACCAGCCTGATGCAATGGTCTTCAACATGGGCACACCCACCGTTCGCTGGGTTGGCAACGAAGACGGTCTCGCCGAGGACCCTTGCTGGTACGTCGTGGATGCCACTCACAAGTCCATGTTCGATAGTGACCAGGCAGACCTTGGCGAACCGCGGTACCTGCCCCCCGAATGCGATGTCGCCATCCGGCGTCATTGGTTCTGGCACGCCGACGACGCCGCTACGCTCAAGTCCCTCCAGCATCTGCAGGCCATCTGGTATCGCTCGATCGGCCTCGGAGCGAACCTGTTGCTGAACGTTCCTCCCGACACCCGTGGCCGGCTCGATGACCGCGACCGGGAGCGCCTGATCGAGTTCGGCCAGTCCACCCAGCAGCGCTTTGCGCATCCTGAGGTCGCCACGCTCAAACAGGCAGGGACCGTCATCACGGCTCGCTTTCCGTCACCCATCACATTCGATCATCTCTGGCTGGAAGAAGAGCTGGAACGCGGTCAGCACGTACGCCACCACACCATTTCTCTGGCCGATGGCACGCCCTTCGCCAGCGGGCACACGATCGGGTCTCAGCGCGTCCACGCCTTCCCTGCCGTCACCACCGATCTCCTCCGCATCGACCTCGGCACCACGGAAGCGCAGCTCACTGGCGTCCACGCCCACTTAACTGGCGTGGAGTCGATTCCCCGGCTTGAAGACCAGCCCGAATTTGCCATGGCGAAGGTGGATTGACAGCGGCGCGGTCTCCGGCGACAACATGACCATCACATTGCGCTTGGTTCTGCGTCATCACGGATGCACCTGTCATCCGGGAGGTCACCATGTCGACACCATTCAACGGCCTCGGCACCCACCTTGGAAATCTGAGCCGGCTCTCCGCCGCCCAAACCCGGTCGATCAGCCCGGAGAACTTCACCGGCGCCAAGGGACAGGCCGGTATGTCCACCGACGGTGCCGCGGCCGCCGCCGCCCGGGAACTGGGCCAGGGCTGGAAGGTCTCGCCCTACGTGCCAATCGGCCCGCACGAGACGATCACCCTGGCCGACATCGAGGGCCCGGGGGCAATCCAGCACATCTGGCTGACGGTGCATCCCACCTGGTGGCGGCGTCTGGTTCTACGTATGTACTGGGATGACGAGGAAACGCCGTCGGTCGAGACACCACTGGGTGACTTCTTCGCCAACGGCTGGTGCGAGCGCTGCAACATCTCGTCGATGCCCATCGCCGTCAATCCTGCTGGCGGCTTCAACTCCTACTGGGAGCTTCCGTTCCGCAAACGCGCCCGGATCACGGTGGAGAACCTGACGCCCGATCCGATCGGGTCGATCTACTACTCGATCGATTACGCCCTGACCGACGTTCCAGCGGACACTGCCTACTTCCACGCCCAGTGGCGCCGCTCCAACCCCCTGCCCTATCAGGAAGTCCACACCTTGCTCGACGGAGTGCAGGGTCAAGGCCACTACGTAGGTACGTATATCGCCTGGGGAGTCAACTCCTCTGGCTGGTGGGGCGAGGGTGAGGTCAAGTTCTACCTCGACGGCGACGGCGAATTCCCGACCATCTGCGGAACCGGCACCGAGGACTATTTCGGCGGGGCCTGGAACTTCGAGCACCCACGCGGCCAGTACGGAGCGTTCTCGACACCATTCCTGGGCCTGCCACAGGTAATCACGCCGGATGGCCTCTATCGTTCCCAGCAGCGCTTCGGCATGTATCGCTGGCACATCCCCGATCCCATCCGCTTCCAGGAGGATCTGAAGGTCTCGATCCAGGCACTCGGTTGGCGCTCCGATCTTGAAGGCAAGAAGCGATACCTCCCTCTGAAGGACGATATCGCCTCGACCGCCTTCTGGTACCAGGCCGAACCTCACGCCCCATTCCCGGCGCTCGGCGATGCCAATGATCTTGAGGTGAACTAGCACGATGTCGGGACGAGACCCGTCACAACCAACGCTGGCCGACCTCTCGCTCAGGGCGCAGAACATCCGTCACCTGTACGATCGGCTCAATGCGGAAACCGGTCGTCCGGCATGGGATGCCAGCGCGTTCATGCTCGGTTTTGTCGCGGACGCAGGTTCCCTGGCGAAACTCGTCATGGCGCGAGAAGGGCTTCGAGAAACCGAAGACCTTGACAACCGTCTCGCCCACGAACTCGCCGACTGCCTGTGGTCGATCCTGATCCTCGCCGAAGAGTGCCAGGTTGACCTTGAAGCGTCGTTCTTCACCACGATGGACCAGCTCGAAACCCGCATCACCAGCGAACGAAGGAGCACCTCACCATGACCGAATCATCTCGCCGCAAGGTCCTGATCACCGGGGCCCGGGGCCGCATCGGCACCTGCCTGATCGAAGGGCTGAAGGACCACTACGATCTCCGGCTCCACAACCGCACGGACGAGACCCAACCCGAAGGTTTCGAGCACGTCACCGCCGTCCTCTCGGAGTACGACCAGGTCCTGCCAATCATGGAAGGCATCGACACCGTCATCCACATGGCCGCCGATCCTCGCGTGAGCGCCCCATGGGATGACATCCTGCGTGACAACATCATTGCCACCCGCAACGTGCTCGAAGCCGCCAAGGAGCACGGTGTCCGCCGTGTGATCTACGCGTCGTCCAACCACTCGATGGGCATGTACGACCGCGACGGTGAATGGCCGGTCTACGTCTCGATGCCGGTCCGCCCCGACTCCCACTACGGCGCCTCGAAGGCGATCGGCGAGGTCCACGG
>CAZNQC010000075.1:0-6253 GCA_964574825.1 uncultured Sphaerobacteraceae bacterium
TGGCGGTGAATCCGGAGGGGATTCGCCACCAGATCGGCGGCGGCGCGATGATGTCGCTCAGTGCAGCGATTCGCGAGGAAGTGATATTTGAGGGCGGCAAGCTGACCAACGGAACGTTCGCGCAGTACGCGCCGATCGTGATGCGCGACACGCCGACCGAGGTGAACGTCACCATCATCAGCGATCCGACCCAACCGATGAGCGGCATTGGCGAACCGGGCGTGGCGCCGGTGATTGGCGCGGTCGCCAACGCGATCTACGATGCCTGCGGAGCCCGGGTGTTCCAGGCGCCATTCACGGCGGAGCGAATACTCGCCGCGCTGAACGAGGCAGAGGCAGCAAGTCCGGCGGCGGTCGCAAGTCCCGCCAGCTAACCTGGCTCCATACCCCAGCCAACAGGAAACCGCGGCACGCTCGAATGAATTCGAGCGTGCCGCGGTCGTTTGTCCAGTGTGGAGCGGGAGTTACTTCCAGCCGTCGAGGATCTTGCGGACCTCATCGCGGTGGGTCGTCTCGTCGTTCAGCATCTCTTCGAGCTGAATCTTGAGGCCAATCTCACCAATTGCTTCGGCCTCGTCGATCCGCTTGCGATAGTTCTCGACGGTGTCGGCTTCGGCCTTGTAGATGAACTCGAGCATTTCGCGCGTGTCATCCGAGGTCGGAACTTCCCGTGGGGCGACGACCGGCGTGCCACCGAGCGAGGAGATCTTGTCGGCCAGGTATTGGGCGTGGCGCTGCTCGTCGGGAATTTCCGACTGCAGGAACTGGACAAGCTGCGGGCGATACGGCCCGGTCACCTTCGCGCTGTACTGGATGTAGCTGATGATGGCGTTGTATTCGCCCGCCAGGTCCTCGTTGAGACCCTCGATCAGCTTCTTCATTCCCTTGTCCGCCTTGGCCATGGTGTGTTCCTTTCGATCGATTCCAGGCAATGACCGTCGTGGACATCGCCTCCCGTGACGGCTTCCATTCTACCAAGCATGCCCATGAATGCCGACCATATTCATCGGATTCCATGCCCATTGGCCGTGAATCATCCGACCAGGATCAGGCCCGCAGTGATCGCGGCGGTCACCATGGCGACGAGGATCAGGGGGATGCCGAAGCGGACGAATCCCGCCGTGGTGTACCCACCCGGCCGCATCACCATCAGGTTGGTCTGGTGGCTGAACGGGTTGATGAAGGTCAGCGAGATACAGGTGCCAATCGTTGCCAGCAGGATGACCGGATCGAGGTGCGCCTCGGTGGCCAGACCAAGACTGACCGGCGTCAGGATCGAGGCGGCCGCGGCATTGGTGACAAGGTTGGTCAGCACGGCGGTACACACCACCAGGACGAGCACGATCAGCAGGTCCTGCCCGCTGGCCAGCCAGCGGACACCGGTGGCGATTTCGGCGGCGATGCCGCTCTCGACCACAACTCCACCCAACCCCACCGACCCCGCCATGATGAACAGCACGTTCCAGTCGAGCCCTCGAACGGCGGAGCGCGGGGTGAGAATCCCCGTCAGCACCATCAGAATGGCACCAGCGGTGGCGGCCAGTTCGACTGGCGCCAGGCCAAAGGTGGCCGCCACGATAACACCGGCCAGAATGGTGAGGGCGACCCAGGTCTTGGCGGGGTTCGGGGAACGACCGACCAGTTCCTGCCAGAGAGCGATGGTGCCGAGGTCCTCGAATACGTGTTCGCTGTCGCCGGTCACGAAGCAGGTATCGCCAGGCACAAGTGGTGTCTGGTGAAGCGGCTGGTGGGAACGGGCGGCAATCACCCGGATATCGCCGGAGCGCTCCAGATCGTGCAGCGTGCCCTCGCCGGAAGATCCAATCGCCACGGAGAACAGCTTGCGGGGGCGCAGTCCGAACGCAGGGTTGTTCCAGAGGGTGGTCATCCCGGCTTCGGTACCGTGGAAGACCAGGATATCGCCAGACTCGATCCGGGCATCGGGCGGCAGGATTTCCTCGCCGCGATCGATCTCCGCCAGCACGAACTCACGGGTGCGCGCGATACCGAGCGTGGCGGCTGTCCTGCTCCGGGCAATGGCATGCGAACCGACCGGGATTTCGATGCGCCAGCGGAACTCCACGTCTTCCCGGGGAGCACCATCTCCCCGGAGCAGGAGCGGGGCGGTCAGGTAGATGACGATGGCGCCGACGACAGCAACGGGCAACGCCACCGGCATGAAGGAGAACATGCTCATTTCCACGCCATACTGGCTGGCGATGCCGGCAATCAGGAGGTTGGAGCTCGTTCCGATGAGGGTCATCGAGCCGGCCAGCGTGGTGACATGGGCGATGGGCAGCAGCACTTCCCGGGCGGGCACCCGGCGCGTTTGCTCCAGTTCTCGCGTGGCAGGAATCAGCATTGCCACGATGGGGGTCGTGTTGATCAAGGCCGACATGATCCCGATGGGCAACAGGAGTCTCCGCAGGGCCTGCTGGGCGGTCGACACCGAGGAAAGCAGCAGCCAGGTGGTGCGCGATACGATACCGGTTTTCACGATACCCTTGGCAATCACAAGCATCGCGCCGATGGTGATGACGCCGCCATTGGCGAGCCCCGCGGTCAGCACCGAGACAGGCGCCACGCCGGTGAGCCCGGCCATCACCAGGCCCGTCGCCAGGGCCAGGGTGGCTGGAACCCGTCCTGACGCCATGGCTATCAATGTTGCAATCACGATGAGCGTCGCCAGGTAGATCACCGGGATACCCGCTTCCAATGAATCCTCACCATTCCGAGCCACATTTTACGGCGGAACGTCCCTCGCTGACGCAGGTGGATCCATCCCTGTTTGGACGACCTTTGATCATCGCGCATCGGGCGATGACGCCGGGTGCGATTCCGAATGCCGCATCATCGATAGCCAGGGCAGCCCAGGCGGGGGCCGACCTGATCGAACTGGATGTCCGGCTGAGTCTCGATCACCAGCCGGTGCTGGTGCACGACGCCATGCTACGGACGTCGACGACCGGGCGCGGCTGGGTGCGGCTGTGGCCTGGGTTTGCCTTGCGGCGATTGCACCTGCTGCTGGATCCGGAACGGACCGTCGACACGCTGAACGAAGCGCTGGGCGCGGCACCCGCCAACGCCCAACTCGCCCTGCACCTGAAGGACCGGCAGGCCCTGGGGCCAGTGTTGCGCCGGTTGGGCAAGGTGGGCATGGCCGGGCGAACGTGGCTCTGGCTGGAGCGCCCCCAGGACGTCTACACAGCCACCCGCTCGCTTCCGGGGTTGCGAGTCACCCTGCTGCGACCGTCGGGCTGGCATCCGGAACACCGCCAACGCTATTTCGCGGAAGCCCAGTGGGTGGGAGCGGCGGCGGTCTCACTACCGGCCGGCGTGATCGACGAGCAGATGGTGATTGTCGCCCACCAACACCACGTGCGAGTCTTCACCCGCATCGACGATCCACGCCAGGCACCCGCCCTGGCAACCATCGGGGTTGATGGCTTCATCACCTCCGACCCACGACAAACTGCTGGGCTCCTTCGCAGCTAGTCCAAGCTTGCGTTATGGCAAGGCTATGCTACCATCCTCCAAACTTCCGTAAATACAGATCCGGAGAGGAGCGACGTCGCATGGCAAACAAGAAGGCGAAGAACGAGTTGGAGGGCATGCGGACGGAGATTCGCACCCTCTCCGAAGCCGTTTGGGCGCTCCGCAATCAGGTGTCGTTCGAGGCGGCCACGGCCGCAGCCAATGGCCATGGCACACCGCACCCAGCCGGGACCCCGGCCGCAGACCTGCTGGATGGCGATGGCCCTGGCTCGGTGGTCACCCGCGGGGTAATCCGGAGCACGGATGGTGAGTCCGAGATCAGTTGGGACAACGAGATCGCGGTGGCGGATCTGCTGGAGGGTGAAACCGACGGTCCGGCCAGGGTGCTGGCGGCCATCGGCCAGCCTCAACGCCTGGCGATCGCCAAGGTGCTGCTCGACGGGCCATCTACGGCAGCGACCCTCGTCTCGTCGCTTGATCTCGGAACGACGGGTGCCGCCTACCACCACCTCAACGTCCTGCAAAGCGCCGGGCTCGTCGCGCAGGCTGCGCGTGGCGTGTTCGAACTCGTGCCAGAGCGAGCTGGCACCATCCTGACGATCCTGGGCGCCCTGTCGACCACATCCGTGCCAACGACCGCCGAAGAAGAGCCGGCCGATTCAGGCAGCAAGAAGAAGCGCAAGAAGTCTGCCTAGTACAACAGAAGCGGGGCCGGCTGATGATGCTGCCGGCCCCGCTGTGTTGCCATGGTTGATGGGTTGGGATCAGGACGCCAGCGCCGAAGCAGCCTGGTCGGCACGCTTCTTGGCTTTCGCGCGCTCATCCTGGCTCAGGAACCGCTTGCGCAGCCGCAATGCCTTCGGGGTAACTTCCAACAGTTCGTCGTCGGCCAGGAAGTCGAGCGCCTGTTCCAGCGACAGCAGCACGGGCGGGGTGAGTCGCACCGAGATATCGGCGTTGCTGGAGCGCATGTTGGTGAGCTTCTTGGCACGGCAGATGTTGACGGTGAGATCGGTGGGCCGCGGATTCTGGCCGACGATCATGCCCTCGTAGACTTCGGTTCCGGCCTCGATGAAGGTGATGCCGCGCTCCTGGGCGTTGGCGATGCCATGGGCCAGGGCAGTTCCGGTTTCGGAGGCCACCAGTGCCCCACTCCGCTGCTGCTGGATTGGTCCCATCCACGGCTCGAAGTCGATCAGGCGAGACGACATCACGACGTTGCCCTTGGTCGCGGTCAGCATCGCGTTGCGGAGACCGATCAGACCCCGGGTTGGGATCGCGAATTCGAGCCGGACGCCGCCACGGCCATCATTGACCATGTCGAGCATCCGGGCGCGACGACCGCCCGTCAGTTCCGTCACCTGACCAACGAAGTCCTCGGTCACGTCCACCACCAGGTGCTCAACTGGTTCCCGGATCTGGCCGTCCTCATCCCTGCGGGTGACAACCTCCGGGCGGGAGACCTGGAACTCGTAGCCTTCGCGCCGCATCGTCTCGATCAACACCGAAAGATGCAGCTCGCCGCGACCGGCCACGGAGAAGACATCTGGCTGGTCGGTCGGCTCGACGCGCAACGAGAGGTTGGTTTCGAGTTCGCGGGCAAGCCTGTCGCCAAGCTGCCGGGACGTCGAGTACTGGCCGTCGCGGCCGGAGAACGGGGAGGTGGAAACGCCGAAGGTGAGCTTGAGCGTCGGCTCCTCGATCGCGACGGACGGCAGTGCTTCCGGCTGATCGGGATCGGCCATGGTTGAGCCAATCTTTGCCTCGGCGAACCCAGTCAGGGCGACAAGATCGCCGGCGGCCTGGGATTCGACCTCACGCCGAGCCAGTCCTTCGAATGTCTGCAGCGACGTGATGCGAGCCCGAACCGGGTCGCGGCCATCGGTGAGCATGGTGACGAGGTCACCGTTGCGCACCTGGCCGCGGCGGATGCGACCGATCGAGATGCGTCCACGGTGCAGGTCGTAGTCGATGGACGTGACCAGCATCTGGAATGGTGCGTCGAGTTCGACGGCAGGCGCTGGCACGACTTCGAGGATGGTGTCCATGAGCGGGCGAAGGTCATCGGCGAGAGCATCGGGGGCCAACCCGGCGCGCCCTTCGCGGCCAATGGCGTAGATGATGGGGAACTCGAGTTGTGACGTATCGACGGCGAGGTCGAGGAAGAGATCGTTGATCAGCTCGATCACCTCGTCGATCCGGGCTGCCTTCTTGTCGATCTTGTTGATGACGACAATCGGACGGAGGCCGATTTCGAGCGCCCGGGCCAGCACGGTGCGGGTTTGCGGCATGGGACCTTCGGCGGCATCGACCAGCAGGAGGCAGCCATCGGCCATGTTCAGCACGCGCTCGACCTCGCCGCCAAAGTCGGCGTGGCCGGGAGTATCGATCACGTTGATCTTGATGCCGGCATATTCGATGGCGGTGTTCTTGGCCAGAATGGTGATGCCGCGCTCGCGTTCGAGGTCGTTGGAATCCATGATCAGGTCACCGGCGGCGTCCGGGTCGCGGAAGATGTGTGATTGCTTGAGGAGGCCGTCGACGAGGGTGGTCTTGCCATGGTCGACGTGGGCGATGATCGCGATGTTGCGGAGATCGGTACGCAGGGTGATCTCGGTGCTGGTCGCAGTGGTCACAGGCGTGGTCTTTCAGTGGGAATGACGGAACGGCATCTGGCGGGAAGGTGGAATGGTTCCAGCAGGCGACAGGCACGCCAGAACTCCGTGAAACAATTCACGGTCTCATTGCCAGTGTAGCA
>CAZNQC010000075.1:6353-15038 GCA_964574825.1 uncultured Sphaerobacteraceae bacterium
GCGCTCTCCGATCTTGCCGAACGCGGTCTACGGATGGAACTCGACAATCCAGGAGCCTTCCAGCCCGACCCGCGACGCCACCGAGGTCCCGCTAGTAGCCTCAAACGTGCTCAACACCTCGATGCAGAAGCGTGGCATACGCTCTGATCCGAGATACTCCCTGCGATCTCGGACACAAGTTCGAGAAGGCAAGTAGTCCTCCTCCTCAGGTACACTCGAGGCAGGTGCTGGTCCTGAAAGCATGACCAATCCATACAGGTAGCAGGTTACAGAAATGACCAAGACCATTCCTCTTCCCGACCACGCTGTTTCTGTCGCCGAGCAGTACGCTCACGATCACGGGACTTCACTGGAAGAAGCCGTCACCATCCTTGTGATCAAGGGAGCAGAACTGGAGGAATCAGCCGTCCGGTATCCTGGCTCATTCCGACCATTCCCCCGGCGGCCCGGCACACCACTCATTACATCCGAGATGATCTACTCGATCCTGGACGACGAGGAGTGAGTTCGCCGTACCTATTACCTATTGGATGTCAACATCCTGTTTGCCCTTCTCAATGCGAACCATGAACATCACACTCGAGCCAGTCATTGGTTCACCAATACAGTTCGGCAAGAGGCATGGCTCAGTTGCCCAATCACTCAAAATGGCGCGGTTCGCCTGTTGAGCAATCCCAGTGCATGCTCCCCACCCTTCACTCCATTGGCTGCAGCAGATCGACTGCGTCTGCTCAGAGACAATACGTCGCATAACTTTGTGGCTGACAGCATTGACCTTATCAACAACGGACTGATCCATCTGGACCAGGTTACGTCTCATTCCCGGCTCACTGATGCATACCTACTGGCGCTGGCATGTCATCACAATGCCATGTTCGCAACCATGGATCGGCGCCTCAACCCGGAAACCGTCGAAGGTGGGACGAACGCCTACCTGATAATTCCCTAAACTCGCAACTCAACTCCACCAGAAACAACGACCGCCGGTGGCCATTGGCCCCGGCGGTCTTCATATGGAGGCCGGACCGGAAGCTGGCCCAGTGGAGCATCAGCGATCTGATGATAGAATTCTGACATCAGATTCTGCACACCAAGGACGAGCTCCATGAGCGTACGAACCACAGTCACCCTAGAAGACGATGCCGCAGCGATTGCGCGGGAATATGCCAGCGAATCGGGTGAATCACTTGGCAAAGCCATTACTCTGCTGATTCGCGCCGGCTCACGCGCGCTTCAGGAAGACGTCGAGTATCCGGGGGACTTCCAACCTGCCCCTTACCGTCCCGACGGTCCGGTCATCACATCCGATCTGGTCCGGAAACTGGATGACGAAACGTGGTAGGACCGTATCTGCTCGATGTGAACATTCTGATCGCCCTGCTCGATCGGAAACACATTCACCACTCGCGGGCAATGCATTGGTTCATGCGTGAGGGTGTCAATGGGTGGGCTTCATGTCCGGTGACCCAGAACGGGGCGATCCGGATCATGAGCCGTCCGGGGTATGCCAACCCAAGTTTTACCCCCGAGTATGTGGCCAACCTCCTCGAATCACTGATTCGTAACTCCACTCACACGTTCATCGCTGAAGACCTCTCGATCCTCGACCGTACCTGGATCGATACAAGCCAGATTCACTCCCACGGCCACGTAACCGACACGTATCTCCTCGCTCTCGCGCGGAAACACGGTTCCATCCTGGCAACGATGGATATGGCGCTGTCGGTAGCGGCCGTGTCCGATGGTGAACGCCATCTGCTCAAACTTCCGTAATCCATACCCGCCTATCGAAAACTTGCATCCTCATGAAGAACGACCGCCGGGGCGTGATGCCACCGGCGGTCGTTCGTTTCTGGTGTTGGTGAGCGAGGATCTACTTCCGGTCAGGGGACAGGGCTGAATACAGCTCGGAGACGAGGGCTTCGACCTGGCCGACGACATCGGCCAGCGGCACGAAGCTCGACTCACTCTCCGTGCGCAGGCGGAGCTCGGCGTTCCCTTCCGCCAGGGTGCGCTTGCTGACGGAAAGGCGGATCGGGTTACCGATCAGGTCGGCGTCGGCGAACTTCACGCCGGGGCGGTCGGACCGGTCGTCGTAGAGGACCTCGACGCCGTTCGCCTGTAATTCGGCGTAGAGCCTGTCGGTTGCGGCAATGACATCGTCCTCACGGCCAAGCGACAGCAACGAGACATGGAACGGCGCGATCGAGATCGGCCAGATGATGCCCCGTTCGTCGTAGTTCTGCTCGGCGACCGTGGCGGCGTTGCGTCCCGCACCGATGCCGTAGGACCCCATGACCACCGGTCGCGCCTTGCCGTCCTCGTCGAGATAGGTGACGCCCATCTTCTCCGAATAGCGCGTGCCCAGCTTGAAGATGTTGCCGACCTCGATCGCCCGGCGGGTAACCATCGGCTGGCCGGACTCTGGTGAGAGGTATCCCTCGGCGGCGGCGGCGATGTCGGCCACCTGATCGGCGGCGAAATCGCGCGGGAAGTTGACGTTCCTGAGGTGGTAGCCCGGCTTGTTCGCCCCGGCGACCAGGTTCGGCGAGTCGCGAATGCTCTCGTCGATCACCACCACCGCGTCACGGACACCCACCGGTGAACCGTAGCCCGGCTCGGCACCGATCGCCCGAATTTGCTCGACGGTGGCCGGGACGATGTCACCCTCGCCGGTCACCTGGCGGAGCTTGGTTTCATTGATATCGAGATCGCCCCGGATCACCGCAAAGATGAAGCGGCCCGAGGCGCCCATGAAGAAGACCGCCTTGGCCGTACGGCTGACCGGAATGTCGAGGAAGTTCGCCAGCGACTCGATGGTGGTGGTGTTCGGCGTTTCGATCAGCTCCATCGGCAGAAGCTCTTCCGGCTCGACCGGCGGACGCTGGAAGATTGCCACCTCGCGATTGGCCGCATAGCCGCCGTCCGGGTCGATCAGGATGGTGTCCTCACCATTCGGCGAGAAGGCCATGTACTCCTCGGAGAGGGAGCCGCCCATCATGCCGACATCGGCGCCGACCTTGATGAAGTCGAGACCAAGCCGGGTGAAGATCCGGTCGTAGGCGATGGCATGCAGGCCGTAGGAGTGATCCAGGCCTGCCTCGTCGATGTCCAGCGAGTAGGAGTCCTTCATCGTGAACTCGCGGACACGGATCAGGCCGCCCCGGGCGCGCGGTTCGTCGCGGAACTTCGACTGCAGGTGATAGATGATCTGCGGAAGCTGGCGATAACTGGAAATCTCGCTGGCGGTGAGATCGGCCACGACCTCTTCGTGGGTCATGGCCAGCACCATGTCCCGCTCGGCGCGGTCCTGGAAGCGAGCCATCTCCGGGCCGATCTGGTCGTAGCGGCCACTCTTGCGCCAGAGGTCGGCCGGATGGACGAACGGCATCAGCATTTCCTGCCCGCCGATGGCGTCCATTTCCTCACGGATGATCTGCTCGACCTTGCGAACGACGCGGTAGCCCAGAGGCAACAGGCTGTAGATTCCGGCCCCGAGCGGGCGAATCATGGCGGCCCGGACCATCAACTGATGGGAGATGACTTCGACATCCGCCGGGGCTTCACGCAAGGTGCGACCGAAAAGATGGGCCATCCGCATGGGTACTGAGACCTTCCTGGTTTGGGTGCAAACATCAAGGCGCCTGGGCGCTGCATTTTCCAGGGCGCATCACGGCGCCATGTCCGGCACAAGGGTACGCGATTCCGCGCCAGAAATGGCCGCCCGGCGCAGAATCAGGCTTCCTTGGCGATCACCACGCCACCGGTGTCCTGCAGGTCCTCGGCCCGGGCGAGCATGAAGAGCAAGGAAGACAGCCGGTTCAGGTAGCGGATGATTTCGCCGTTGGCCACGGCTCCCTCGCGATGCAGCGCCACAGCCTGGCGCTCGGCCCGGCGGACAACAGTGCGGGCGACATCGAGGGCGCCACTGGCGACGGTTTCACCCGGCAGCACGAACTCGCGAGGAAGGGTGATGTTGGCCGAGATCACTTCCAGTTCGGCCTCCAGCCAGGCGGTGCGGTCGGCACCAAACTGGTATTTCTCCGGGCGGGTGACATCGGTGAAGGCAAGCTCGGCCATGATCAGGTACAGGTCGCGCTGGACGGTCTTGAGCCGCTCATTGGTGCCCTCGACGGTAGCCAGGGCGCGACCGAGACCGATCGACGAGGTGGTTTCGTCGAGCTCGCCGATGAGGTCGATGCGAGGATCGTCCTTGGTCACGCGCTCCCCCAACAGGTCGGTTTGCCCCGCGTCACCACGGGCGGTGTAGATTTTCATGCCAATTCTCCCAACATGGATCGTCCCGACTTGATACAGCGTGCTTCCTTCAGAGTAACGGGGAGAGGCACCTCCGTGTGTTAGCATCACCGGAGAGTGGCGTGTCGTTGCCCCTGTCGCGAAGGCCGTCCCACCCCGCATTTCCCCGCCAGACGCGACACCGTTCGATCCAGGACACGCCCATTTCGTGGGCAGCCTGTTCGTGAGGCTGTGCCCGTGACCGGAGCTTGACTTTCCATGGTTGCATCCTTTCCTCCACCATCGGGGAAACCGGGTCTGAGACCCCGCACCGCACCGCTCAACGTTGCGGTGATCGGTACGGGGTTCGGCGCCAGCGTTCACCTTCCAGCCCTGAAGCATATCGACGGCGTCGAGACCGTCGCCGTGGTGTCGCGCCGCGGTGAGCGTGCGCGTTCGGCCGCCGAGCGGCATGGCGTTCCTCACGCCTCCACCGACTGGCGGGACGTGATCAACGATCCGCTCGTTCACGCGGTGGTGATTGCCACCCCACCCTACCTGCATCATCAGATGGTGATTGCCGCCATCGAAGCCGGGAAGCACGTGCTGTGTGAAAAGCCGATGGCCCGCTCGCTGGCGGAGGCACGGGACATGGTGAAGCTGGGTCAACAGGCGGGCGTGGTAACGATGGTGAACCACGAGTTTCGCTACATGCCGATCCGCCGCCGGGTTAAGGAGCTGATCGATGAGGGGTACATCGGCGATCCGCACTCGGTGTCGATGAATGTGTACCGGTCGACGCTGGCTGATCCCAACGAGCGCCCCTTCGGTTGGCTGATGGAAGCGGACAAGGCCGGTGGCATGCTCGGGGCCTCGGGTTCCCACGCCATCGACTCGCTGCGGTGGTGGTTGGGCGAGATTCACGAGGTGGCTGGTATCACGTCGACGATGGTCAAACGGCGACGCCTGCCCGACTCCTCCGGCATGGCCGGGGTTGATGCCGACGACAATTTCGCGTTCCTGTTGCGGTTCGCCTCGGGTGCGATCGGGTCGGTGCATTTTTCGGCGACGGCGCCGATCAACGCCGGGGAAGAGATCACGATTTCGGGCTCGGAAGGCATGCTGATCATCCAGGGTGAAACCGACCTGCTCGGCGCCCGGCGACGCGATATCGGCCTGCGGGAACTGCCGATTCCGGAGCGGCTCAATGCCCGCCTACCCGACTTTTCGCACAGCCTGACCCGCCCCACGATTCTGCTGCTGCGGGACTGGGTGGAAGCGATTCGCACGCGGGAACTCCCGGAGCACGCGCCCTCGTTCGATGACGGGGCGAAGGTGCAGGAGATCATCGACGCCGTGTTCCGCTCCCGCACGCAGGGGCGGTGGGTCGATACCAGCGGCACGCGGTGGATGGTTGGGGTGGGCCGGTCCGCGCTGCCAAACACGTCGATCTAGCACTGGTTCGGACGGCACGCCCCTGAGCAGGCACGGTGTTCCTGGCCGATGCGAGATCGCCGGCCACAGGGGAAACCCACACCGCAGCCGACTTGCGAATGGCGAGCTA
Source organism: uncultured Sphaerobacteraceae bacterium (assembly GCA_964574825.1). Classification (GTDB taxonomy): domain Bacteria; phylum Chloroflexota; class Chloroflexia; order Thermomicrobiales; family UBA6265; genus JACCYX01. The sequence continues at coordinate 12,154 of CAZNQC010000075.1, forward strand.
CCGGCTGCGGCTGCCTGGGGTTTCCGTACTGACCCGGGCAAACCGGTCCTCAGCGAGGCCAGCTCACAGCGCGATCCTCCATCCCAAACGCTGCATTGGAATCGACCATGTTCATGCATGTTCCGAAGTGGGTGAATCGCGCCTATACTGACGGTCCCGCACCATGCCTGTTCCCATTGGTCCGGGAGTGTAGTGAGTGCCGCCCAGGTGCGGCCGAAAGGATGCAGCCATGGCCATGACGGCCCCCGCCACCGACCTGATCGTTTCCCCGGATGTGGAGATCGACACCCCCGCACTGGTCGTCTCCGAAGAGATCCTGCACCGCAACATCGCCGGCATGGCCGCCTTCGCGCGGAGTGTTGGCGTCAACCTGCGCCCGCATATCAAGACGCACAAGACCGTGCAGATCGCACGGCTGCAAATGGCGGCCGGTGCAGTCGGTGTCACCTGTGCCAAGGTTGGCGAGGCCGAGGTGATGGTAAACGAGGCCGGGATCAAGGACATCCTGCTCGCCTACCCCACCATCGGCGATGCAAAGATTCGTCGCCTGAAGCCACTCATGAAAAAGGCTCGCATCATCGTGGCGGTGGACTCGCTGGACGCGGCCACGATGCTCTCGAAGGCATTCGCCGAGGAGGATGACCTGCGGCTGGAAGTGATGCTGGAAGTCAACACCGGGCAAAACCGGTCTGGCGTGATGGTCGGCGACGAGGCCGTCGAGAAGGCGATCGCCATCGCCCGCATGGCGAACCTCGAACTGACCGGCATCATGACGCATGAGGGGCAGGTCAACTCGGCCGAACCGGATGAGATCGAGCGCCTGGCGATTGAAGCCGGCAAGGCGCTGGTGCAGACGGCCGAACGGATCCGCGAAAAAGGCATTCCCCTGCCCACGGTCTCGGTTGGTTCGACGCCGGCGGCGGTCTACACGCCAACCGTGGGCGGCATCACCGAAATGCGCCCCGGTACCTACGTATTCAACGACAACTCGGTATTCCGTAACGGCAGAATTGGACCGAACGACTGCGCCGCCCGGTTCGTGGCGACAGTCGTTTCCCGCGCCGCCGAGGACCGGTGCGTGCTGGATACCGGGGCGAAGTCGCTGGCGATGGACCCCAGCCGGAGTCACAAGGGGCACGGCTACATCGTCGGGCACCCGGACGTGGTCATCTCCAAGCTGAGCGAGGAGCATGGCGTCTGCGAACTGCCGTTGGGTGAAGAGGGGTTCAACGTCGGCGACCGGGTGGAGGTCATTCCAAACCACATTTGCCCAACCGTGAACCTGATGGACGAATTGCTGATCGCCCGTGACGGCAAGATTATCGACACCTGGAAGGTCGCGGCGCGGGGCAAGGTCCGGTGACGCTGCCGGAGCGGGCAGCACTGCTGCTGATCGATATCCAGCAGGGATTCGACGACCACGCCTACTGGGGGCCCCGCAACAATCCGGATGCCGAACGCAACGCTGCGCGCTTGTTGGCGTTTTGGCGAGAAGCGGGTTTGCCCGTCGTTCACATTCAGCATCAGTCGGTCGAGCCGGACTCACCCTTGCGGCCCGATCGGCCCGGTGTCGCCATTCAGGAGATCGTGCAACCGCTGCCTGACGAACCGGTCTTTCCCAAGTCGGTCAACAGTGCGTTCATCGGGACCGGGCTGGAAGAGCACCTGCGGCAGCACGATATCGATGCCGTGGTGATTTGCGGACTGACGACGAATCACTGTGTGGATACGACCACCCGGATGGCTGGCAACCTCGGGTTTCAGACCCGGCTGGTGGAGGATGCCTGCGCAACGTTCGACCGGGTCGGGCCTGATGGTCACGTCTGGCCGGCGGAGACGATTCATGCCGTCTCGCTGGCCAACCTGCAGGGCGAATTCGCGACCATCGTCACCACGGATGACGTGCTCCAGGCCATGAGCGACTCGCAAGGCTGACGACTTCCCATCCTCTTTCCGGTTGCAGCACGCCGGGGTACGATGGCGTCCGCAACAGCAACCACTGCAGCCAGCCAGGTGCGCCGTGCAGGCTCACCTGTGGACCAACGTCATGCCTGGCGCATACCCAGCGGGAAGGACCGGACCATGGCCGACACAGCAATCAGCACCGCCACGTTCGCAAATCGGGTGGAGCCAGGGGTGAAGATCGCTGCCCAGGTCTCGCCGGAGGCCTCCGACGACCACCTGCGGTTCATCCGCCAGTTGGGCATCGATCACGCCGTGCTCTGGACCGATGCGGAGCATTCGAGCGCTCCTTACTACACCGCCAGGCGGGAGCATTTCGCCGAACGTGGACTCGACGTGTTCGGCTTTGGGAATGCCGATGTCCACAATCAGGACGCGCTGGTGCTGGGCCTGCCGACGCGCGAGGCCAAGGTGGAGGAGTATCTGGCGCACCTGCGATCACTCGGCGGGGCCGGAATTCCCTACACCACCTACGCCCACATGCCGAACGGCATCTGGAGCACCGAGCGTGAATTGACCCGCGGTGAAGCATCGGCCCGGGCTTTCAACGAGGAAACGGCAACCGTCGGCCACTGGCATGGCCGGGAGTTTCCGCTGCCGCTAACGAACGACCGGGAATACAGCGAGGAGGAAGTCTGGGAGAACTTCACCTATTTCATCACCCGCGCGGCCAGGGTGGCCGAGGAGAATAACGTCTTCATCGGCATCCATCCTGACGACCCGCCGATCTCCCGACTGGGTGGCGTACCCCGGATATTCAGCACGTTCGAGAACTACAAGCGGGCGCTGGCGATTGCCGACAGTCCGAATGTGGGCGTCTGCCTCTGCATTGGTTGCTGGCTGGAAGGCGGCGAATTGTGGGGAGCCGATGCGGAGACGGCGATCCGGCACTTCGCGGCAGAGGACAAGCTGTTCAAGGTCCA
>CAZNQC010000076.1:0-11316 GCA_964574825.1 uncultured Sphaerobacteraceae bacterium
CGGGCGTCTCGTATGGCATCGCGCGGCTGGCGAATGTCTACGGACCGGGCCAGCGAAGCGACCTGGAAGGTGGGGTGGCCGCCATCTTCGCCGAGCGCTTGGCCGCCCGGCAGCCGGTCACCATCTACGGAGACGGCGAGCAGAGCCGCGACGTCGTGCACGTCTGGGACGTGGCAGAAGCGATCGCCGCCATCGCCGGATCATCGCTGAACGGGATGTGGAACGTCGGCTCCGGCACCGAAACCACGATCAACGAGCTGCTGGCGCGGATGGAAGCGGTGTTCGGCGGCGCGATCCTGACCTCCTACGAGCCAGCCCGCATCGGCGACGTCCGGAAATCGGTGCTGGCCATCGACCGGATCGCGGCCGACCTGGGCTGGTCCCCCCGAGTGGATCTGGACGCCGGCATCGACAGCCTGAAGCCAAAGACCATTCACGACCTGCTGCCATAGGACAGCTGCCACGCACAAAAACGCCCCCGCCGACAATCGGCGAGGGCGGTGATTTTCGGACTGGGATCTAAATGCACTTTCCAACTGTGTCACATATGAGCTTCTGACCTACTGGGTCCCAACGGCAATTCTGGTCAAATGCGGCACATGTCACGCCACCGACCTGCCACTCGCCGTTGATCTGATTGCAGCAACTCGTACCTGCATCGGCAGGATCACACTGAGCCTCTCCGTTTACGAGGAACATCTGTGTGCAGTAGCTTGGGATTCCGCCACTAGCATGTGCGGCGGCCAAGGGAACGGATACCGAGATGACAGCCGGGATGGCGACAATGCCAGCCTTCTTCAGAAAGCGGCGGCGGGACTCGCCAGCGGTGAAAGCGGTCGATTCCACCGGCTGGGCGAGGAGATGAGCCTCGGCGAGGGTGGCGAGGGCGAGCTGAACGGCCTCGAGGGTGAGCTCGGAACCGAGGTCGGCCCGGGCCGCAACGAGCACATCGGTTGCCGAGCGCTGGCCATCGAGCAGACGCCAAATGGCAGCGGCGGTGGAATTGAGCGTGTGAAGTTCGTGGCGATCCTGATCGTAAACGAGGAGCGAATCGGCGGTCTCGGTCGTCACCAAGTCCGTCGATCGCGCCGCGGGCAGCGATGCCCCAGCCTGGAAGGTCATTCCGCGGTCACTTTCCGTGAAGTCTGAATTGTTGGTAGGGACCCAGCAGGGCGCGTCTTGCTCCGCACCAATGCAAGGCGAAGTATAGGACCTGGCGCATGGTTGTTCACAACTTCACAAAGTGCTAGTTCATTCATGTGAACCCTGCTCCAGGTGCGATGTCGAACCTGACTCTGGGTGGATGCAGCGCAATCGTGTGGGAGGAATATCCAACTCGCACCAATCGACCCTTGCACGTCACGCCCCCAGTGCGTACACTTCGGTAGTTTTGGATGCCGCCGGAAAGGGTCCTCCACCAACGTGCCACGGAAATCTCCGCTACCGCCCGAATCGCCCCGCCCTCGTGTCCAATCCGGACTCCGGGGGTCTTTTTTTGCCGAATCCGGCCACCAGGGGAGAACCCGATGACTGAAGGAACCGTCCTCATTCGTGGCGGCCGGGTCATCGACCCCGCCAACAACCTGGACGAACAACTCGACATCCTCGTCCGTGATGGCCGCATCGCAGCCGTTGGCGCCATCGAACCGGAACCCGGCCTCGACGTCATCGACGCCACCGGCCTGATCGTCACTCCCGGTTGGATCGATGTCCACGTCCACCTCCGCGATCCCGGCTTCCCCGAAAAGGAAACCCTCGCCACCGGGGTCGCGGCGGCCGCAGCCGGGGGCTTCACCGCCATCGCCTGCATGCCGAACACCAAACCCGCCCTCGACAATCCCGCGATCATCGCCGACCTGGTCAGCCGCGCTGCCGCGCTTGACTCGGTCCGCGTCTTCCCGATCGCGACGATCACGCAGGACCGGGCCGGCAACGCCCCGGTCGACTTCGAAGCGGTGATCGCAGCCGGCGCGATCGGCTGGTCAGATGATGGTGACACCACCGCCAACTCCGCCATCATGCGGGAAGCGCTGGAGGTCTCCGCCCGGCTCGACCGCCCGGTCATCGTCCACTGCGAGGACAAGGCCATCGCCGATGGCGCCATGAATGAGGGTGAGGTTTCGCGGCGCCTGGGCATCTCCGGCATCCCTGCCGCCGCCGAAGAGATCATCATCGGCCGCGACATCATGCTGGCCGAGCTGACTGGCGGCTGGCTCCACGTCTGCCACGTCTCCACCGGTCGCGGGGCCGAACTGGTCGCCGAAGGCAAGCGGCGCGGCGTCCACGTCACCGCCGAGGTGATGCCGCATCACCTGGCGATGACCGACGAGTGGGTGGCCGGCGACCGCACCCTGCGTCACACGAACCTCCCGGCTGGTGAACCGGGCCAGCCGGGCGATCCGAACACCAAGGTCAACCCGCCCCTCCGGCCGGAAGCCGATACGTCGGCCTTGCTCGCCGCGTTGCAGGGCGGCATCTTCGACTGCCTCGGCACCGACCACGCCCCCCACGCCGCTCCCGAGAAAACCGGCTCCTTCGAAGCCGCCGCGATGGGGATGAGCGGGTTGGAGTTTGCCTTCCCGCTGACCTGGGCCCTGGTCGAAGCCGGACATCTGACCGCCAGCGATCTGGTTCGCCTCTGGACGGTCGAACCAGCGAAAATCCTCCGGGAGGACCGCGGCCACCTCACGCCGGGCGCTCCCGCCGACATTACGATCTTCGATCCCGCCCGCGAGTGGACTGTCTCCCCCGGCGAACTCCGCACCAAGAGCGCCAACACGCCCCTCCTCGGCATGACCCTCACCGGTCGCGCTGTGCTCACGCTGATCAATGGAAAGGAACGCCACCGTGTCTGATGCGTCCAACCCCCCGGTGCGCTTCCGTCCCCCCACCGATGCCGCCCTCGCTCTCGCCGATGGCCGTGTCTTCCGAGGTCGCGCTTTCGGCGCCGATACCTCCGCCAGCGGCGAGGTCGTCTTCACCACCACCATGACCGGGTACCAGGAGGTTTGCACCGATCCGTCGTTCCGCGGCCAGATCGTCTGCATGACCTACCCCCTGATCGGCAATTACGGGGTCAATGCCGATGACGATGAGTCGCGCCAACCGTGGATTGCGGGCCTGGTCGTTCGCGAATGGAGCGAGGGACCGTCCAACTGGCGCTCGACTGGCACGATCGATGCCTACTTGAAGGAAGCCGGCATTCCGGGCATCGCTGGCATCGACACCCGGGCACTGACCCGGCACATCCGCTCGGTCGGCGATACCCGGGCCGTGCTGGTGCACCACGCAGCGGCAATGACCGACGCGGAACTGGTCGCACTGGCCCAGGCTGCACCGCTCCCCGGTGAGCGAGATGTCGTCGGTGAGGTGATGGAGCCCACCGAGGTGACCTACGGCGAGGCCGACAGCAATGTCCACGTCGTCCTGCTCGACTGCGGGGTCAAGCGGAACATCATCCGCTCGCTGACCCGCCGTGGCGCGAAGGTGACGGTGGTTCCCTACGGCACACCCTATGAGCGCATCGCCGAACTCCAGCCCGATGGTGTCATCGTCTCCCCCGGCCCGGGTGATCCGGCCAATCTCGATTCCGGGCTCGATGTTGTCCGGTCGCTGCTCGACGACGAGCGACCCTACCTTGGCATCTGCCTCGGACATCAGCTGCTGGCCCGTGCCATCGGCGCCGATACCGACAAGCTGAAGTTCGGTCACCGTGGCGGTAACCAGCCGGTGCGCGATGAACGCTCCGGCAAGGTCACGATTACGGCCCAGAATCACTCCTACCGCGTGATCGACGATACGGTGCCGATCGATGCCGGCTGGCAGGTGGCGTTGCGCAACCTGAATGACGGCTCGGTGGAGGGACTCTCCCACGACACGTTGCCAGTGTTGTCGGTCCAGTTCCACCCGGAAGCATCACCGGGACCGAGCGATTCCAACGACATGTTCGACGAATTCCTGACGCTCATCGCGTCCCGCGCCTGAACGTGGCGGGAATCACAATACCTTTGACGATTCGCAGCTGGGACCACATGCAGGTCCAATCGAGAGCAGACCAGGAAATGGGGCGGTAGTGAGCACGACCTTCCAGCACAAACCAGTTACGCCACCGAAGAGTGTGCTGGTCATCGGATCGGGACCGATCGTCATTGGCCAGGCGGCCGAGTTCGACTACGCCGGTTCGCAGGCCTGCCGCGCCCTGCGCGAGGACGGCGTTCGCACCATCCTCGTCAACAGCAATCCAGCTACGATCATGACCGACGAGGACATCGCCGACGCGGTTTACATCGAGCCGCTCACCGTGGACGTGATTCGCCGCGTCATCCAGCGCGAGCGGCCTGAAGGTCTCCTCCCAACGCTCGGTGGCCAGACCGGTCTCAATCTTGCGGTGAAAGTGGCCGAAGCCGGCATCCTCGAAGAGTACGGCGTCCGCCTGCTTGGCACCCCGCTCGAAGCGATCCAGATGGCGGAGGACCGGGCGCTCTTCAAGGATCTCCTCGAGCGGATTGGCGAGCCCGCCATTCCCGGCAAGATCGTCAATTCGGTCGAGGAAGCCCGCGAGTTCGCGAAGACCACGCCATTGCCGATGGTCATCCGTCCCGCCTACACGCTTGGCGGCACCGGTGGTGGTGTGGCGCATACCCCGGAAGATCTCGACCGGATCGTCACGTCCGGTCTCAACGCCAGCCCGATCAACCAGGTCCTGCTCGAACGTTCCCTCCTGGGCTGGAAGGAGATCGAGTATGAGGTGATGCGCGACGGTGCCGATACCTGCATCACCATCTGCAACATGGAAAACATCGACCCGATGGGCGTCCACACCGGAGACTCCATCGTCGTTGCGCCCTCGCAGACACTTTCTGACCGCGAGTACCAGATGCTTCGGTCGTCGGCGATCAACATCATCCGTTCGCTCGGCATCGAGGGTGGCTGCAACGTCCAGTACGCGCTCGATCCCGACTCGATGGAGTACGGCGTCATCGAGGTCAATCCGCGCGTCAGCCGATCGTCGGCCCTCGCGTCGAAGGCCACCGGATACCCGATCGCGCGCCTTTCGGCCAAAATTGCGATTGGCAAGCGGCTCGATGAGTTGACCAACGTGGTCACCGGCAAGACCACCGCTGCCTTCGAGCCGTCCCTCGACTACGTGGTCGCCAAGATTCCGCGCTGGCCGTTCGACAAGTTCCCCAAGGCCGATCGCACCATCACGACCCAGATGAAGGCGACCGGCGAGGTGATGGCGATCGACCGCTCGTTCGAGGGCGCGATCCAGAAGGCAGTCCGCTCGCTTGAAACGACTGCCAAGGACCTGACCTGGGAGCATCCCGATTGGGGCGATGACCTGGAGATCATCCTCGAATTCGTCAAGCGTCCCACCGATCTGCGGATTTGGGCCGTGATGGCCGCCCTTCGTCGCGATGTTTCGGTCGAGCATCTTCACGAGCTCTCCGCCATCGACGAGTGGTTCCTCTGGAAGATGGAGGGCATCGTCGCCCTCGAACGCCGCCTCGCCAACGAGGACCTGACCGACGAGTTGCTGTGGGAGTGCAAGCGAAACGGCTTCTCCGACCGGCAGATCGGCTTCTATGCCGGCCGCGCCGCCGATGACGTCCGCGACCTGCGTCGCTCGCTCGGCATGTCTCCGGTCTACAAGATGGTCGATACCTGCGCCGGTGAGTTCGCCGCGCAGACTCCCTACTTCTACTCGACCTACGAGGAAGAGGATGAGGCTGATCCGCTGCCAGGGGACCGCGCTGTCGTGATTGGCTCCGGTCCGATCCGCATCGGCCAGGGGATCGAGTTCGATTACTGCTCGGTTCAGGCGTCCCGCTCGCTCCGCGAAGGCGGTGTTGCCTCGATCATGATCAACTCCAACCCGGAAACGGTCTCGACTGACTTCGATGCCTCTGACCGGCTCTACTTCGAGCCGCTCGATGCCGAAAGCGTCGAGGAGATCATGCTCCACGAGGGGGCTGGCGATCCCTCCAACATGCCGCCGATGATCGTCCAGTTCGGCGGCCAGACGGCGATCAACCTCGCCAAGCCGCTGTCTGACTCCGGGGCCACGATCCTCGGGTCATCACTCGATTCGATCGATCTGGCCGAGGATCGCAACCGGTTCGAAGCGTTCCTCACGGGTCTCGGGATTCCGCAGCCAACCGGCGCCACCGTCACCTCGCTGGCCGATGCCGAGGCCGTTGCCGAGCGCATCGGCTATCCGGTCCTCGTTCGTCCCAGCTACGTGCTTGGTGGCCGGGCAATGGAAGTGGTCTACTCCTCGGCCCAGCTTGCCCGCTATATCCGCAACCAGGTTTCGCTGACTCCCGAGCACCCGGTCCTCGTCGACAAGTACCTGATCGGCAAGGAAGTCGAGGTCGACGCGATCTGCGACGGCGAGCAGGTCCTCATCCCGGGCATCATGGAACACATCGAGCGAGCTGGCGTTCACTCCGGTGACTCATTCGCTGTCTACCCGGGTGTCAATCTCTTCCCCACCGAGGTGGAGACGATCGTCGACTACACCACCCGGATCGCCCTCAACATCGGGGCCCGTGGTCTGATCAACATCCAGTACGTCATTCACGCCGGGCGTATCTTCGTGCTCGAAGTGAATCCGCGTTCCTCCCGCACCGTCCCGTTCCTCTCCAAGGCCACCGGTGTCCCGATGGTCAAGCTGGCGACTGGCATCATGCTCGGCAATTCGCTGCAGGATCAGGGCTACGAGGGTGGACTCTGGCCCCGCCAGCCGCTGATGGCGGTCAAGGCCCCGGTCTTTTCGATGGCCAAACTCCGTGGGGTCGAGGTCCATCTCGGACCGGAGATGAAGTCCACCGGCGAGGTGATGGGCATCGATCGAACCTTCGAGTCGGCCTTCTTCAAGGCACTCATCGCCGCTGGACTCTCACTTCCGGACAAGGGGTCGATCCTGCTTTCCCTCGCCGATGAGGACAAGACCGAGTCGCTCGACTGGATTCGCTCGCTGACGCGGATGGGCTTCCACCTCTATGCCACCGAAGGCACCGCTTCGATGATCGAGCGGGCCGGAATGCCAGTCCAGATGGTGACCAAGCGAATCGGCCGCGGGTCGCCTGATATGCTGGATGTCATTCTCGACGGCACGGTCGATGGCGTGATCAACACCCCGGGCCCGGCCGACAAGGAGATGCTCGACGGCCTCGAAATCCGCCGGGCCGCGGTCGAACGCGGCATTCCCTGCATCACGTCGATCGACACCGCCAAGACCGTGGTCGAGGCGATGGAGAAGTCCAATTCGGTCTATGCCGTCGAACCAATCCAGTCGTATCGCAAGAGTGATTTCGGATACTAGCCGTAGCAGCCTGGGGAGCGGGCGAAGGTGGGCTCGGAGAATCAGGATCGCCGTACGGGCTGACCTTTCGAGCCTGAGCAGGGATGATGACATCGGGATCTGGCTCGGATGTCGTCGGCCCTGCTTCAGAAATCAGTCGTTACCCTTGCCACCCGCTCGGACTCGCACACCGGAAAGACACGCCTCCAGATGACCGCCCTGCCTGCCATCCACCCCCCTGACACCGGTTGGTCTCGGGAATTCACCGGCACCATCACCGCAACCGAACCGGTGATGGGCGACTCGATGTTGATCACCTTCACCGCACCGCAAGGCCTGGTGAGGACCGCTCGCGCCGGGCAGTTCGTCGAGATCCTGGGCCGCACGAAATGGTCAACCGACCCGCTGCTGCGTCGTCCCTATTCGGTCTATGCCGCCGATCCCGATCGCGCTGAACTGACCGTCCTCGTCCGTCCCTATGGCCGAGGCTCAGGCTGGCTGGTCGAACAACCGGTGGAGACCGTGATCGACGTGCTGGGGCCGCTTGGCAATACCTTCTCCGTTAATCCGAAAACGCAGAACCTGCTGATGGTGGCTGGCGGCGTCGGCGCGGCCCCCCTCCGGATGCTTGCCGCCGAGGCGGTAGACGCCGGACTCAACGTCACCTGGCTCCTCGGGGCCATGTCCGCCAACGGGTTGCTCGACGCCGATTTGCTGCCACCGGAAGTGGAGTATGTGGTGGCGACCAACGACGGCAGTGCCGGGCATCAGGGTTTCGTGACCGACCTGATTCCGCACTACCTCGACTGGGCCGACCAGGTCTTCTCCTGTGGCCCGGAACCGATGTTCCGCTCCCTGCGCCGTGAAGTGCTGGCCAACCGGTTCGCCGACAAACCCTCCGTGCAACTCTCGGTTGAGCGGACGATGGCCTGTGGCGTCGGCGCCTGCCTCGGTTGCGTGGTGGAGACGAAACGCGGGATGAAGACGTCCTGCCTCGAAGGGCCGGTCTTCGACATGGATGAGCTGGTGTGGCAATGACAGATACTCCGACCACCGACTGGTCCCCCGATCTCTCGGTCGATCTCGCTCCCGGTAACGCACGCGAACTTGTTTTGCGGAATCCGGTGATCCCGGCCTCGGGGTGTTTTGGCTACGGTCTCGAATATGCCGGGATCGTCGATGTCCAGCGGTTGGGGGCGTTCGTCTCCAAGGGCATCACGCCCGAATCCCGCGCCGGCAACCCAATGCCCCGCATCACCGAGACGCCCTCAGGCATGCTCAACGCCATCGGCCTGCAGAATCCCGGCATCAAGGGGATGATTCGCAAGTACCCGCCGATTTGGGAAAACTGGGATGTGCCGGCCATCGTCAACATCTCGGCCGAAACCATCGAAGATTTCGCGATGATGGCCCGCCGGCTCGACGATGTGCCGGGCGTCGCAGCGGTCGAAGTCAACATTTCCTGCCCGAACATTCATGCTGGTGGGTTCTGCTTTGGCTGGGATCCGGTCATGTCGGCCGATGTGACCAGGGCCGTTCGCGCAGCCACCACGCTGCCGGTCATCGTCAAACTTTCGCCCGGGGCGGTCGACATCATCGAGATCGCCCAGGCAGTTGAGAGTGCCGGGGCGGATGCGGTTTCGCTGATCAATACCCTCGTCGGGATGGCGATCGATACCCGCAGCCGCCAGCCGATCCTGGCCAACCACACTGGTGGACTCTCCGGTCCGGCGGTTCGGCCGGTTGCCGTGCGGATGGTCTACCAGGTCGCCCAGGCTGTCGGAATTCCGATTGTCGGCCTCGGTGGCATCTCCAAACTGAACGACGCCCTCGAGTTCCTGATGGCGGGCGCCTCCGCGATTCAGGTGGGAACCGCCATCTTCGCCGAACCCAGCGTATTGGGACGCTTGATCGATGACCTCGACGCCTGGATGCGAGCCAATCGCATCGCCTCCCTGGCGGAGATCGTGGGGAGTGCCAACCCACGCTTCAAGGGCATCACTGCTCGCACCGACGACCTCGTCACGGAAATGCTCCAACGATGAAAATCCTCTACCCCCTGCTGCTGCTCGTACCGGTTGTGCTGGTGTTGGAGTGGACGGGGGTGGAGAATCACACGCTCATGTTCGTCCTCTCGGCCCTGGCCCTGGTACCCCTCTCGGCCGTACTGGGTGATGCGACCGAACGGGTTGCCGAATACACCGGCCCGAAAATCGGCGGCTTTCTCAATGCGACGTTCGGCAACGCGCCCGAGTTGATCATCACCATCGTTGCTCTGCGCGAAGGGTTGGTCGATGTCGTCAAGGCCAGCATCGCCGGCTCGATCATCGGCAACATGCTGGTCGTGCTCGGCGCCTCCATCCTGTTGGGTGGCCTCAAGCATGGCGAGCAGCGGTTCGATGCCCGGATCGCCGCCACGAATGCCAGCATGATGTCGCTGGCGATCGTCATCCTGATGATTCCGGCCGTTTTCGAACTCGGCTCCGGTGACAAGGGACCAACGCACCAGGACATCGTCAACCTCAGCGATGGTGCGGCAATCATCCTGATCGTGCTCTACGGACTCTATCTTCTCGCCACCCTCTTCACGAAGGATGGCGCAAAGCACCAGTCCGACATTGCCGAGGTGGAGAGTCAATCCCGGCGAGGGCTGTACCTGGCGACCGGGACGATGCTCGCCGTCACGCTTGCCATCGTCATCATGAGCGAAGTCCTGGTCGGGGCGATCGAGCCCACCGCCGAGTCCTGGGGCCTTTCCGATCTCTTCATCGGCCTGATGCTGGTGCCGCTGGTCGGCAACATCGCCGAACACCTCGTGGCCGTACAAATGGCGCTCAGGAACAAGATGGACCTGACGATAGGTATCGCGGTCGGTTCCGGCCTGCAAATCGCCCTCTTCGTTGCCCCGGTGCTGGTGCTGGTTTCCCAGTTCGTCGGCCCGGAACCGATGACCCTCGTCTTCAGCTCCTACGAGTTGGCGGCTCTGGTCGGCACCGTCATCGTCGCCGTTCTGGTTTCCATCGATGGCCGCACTCGCTGGCTCGAAGGCGCCCAGTTACTCGCCCTCTACATCGTCCTCGGCCTCGCCTTCTACTTCGTGCCATGAGCCAGCGAGTTCCTGAACGCGAAGCGGTCTGGCAGACGCTGGAACGGGAAGAACGACGACTGCATGCGATAACTACCCATGAAGATGCTGTACTGATCGATGGAGTCACCGGACAGGTCATATGGCGGCGAGTGGGTGTCACTGCGTCCGTGGAGTTTTCCTTTGACGACCGCGCTGCCATGCAGGGAAACATCCTTACGCACAATCATCCCTTGGGATGGCGATTCCCCACAGACGATCCCCGACATGCAGGCAACTCGTTTTCGGCAGTTGACGTAGCGATGCTGGTAACGACAGCCTTGTTGGAGATTCGATCTGTTAGTCCAGGCTATGTCCATCGATTGCGACCCCCGGCTCGTACAAACGATTCGCCAGAAGCTCACTATTATCGGCGTATGATCCAGTCGCTTTCATTCGATGAGGTTGTCTATCAAGTGCGCCAGTTCAGCCGGGCAGCGCGGGTCGCGCTTCAGAACCGTTCGGACGAGCTTGGCCAACCATTGACGGATACCCAGATCGCCGCCAACCACTGGCACGAAGCAATGCAAATGCTGCTCAGTGGGTGGGGTGTAGACTACGAGAGAAAGGAGTGGACCGGATGAACACGCCTCGCGAGAACATCCCCTTTGGATTGGATACAGACCCGGAAGACGATCCTGAGTTCATCTATTCTCAACCTCGTCTTCATGCTCGGGACCTGGATCCAGGAGAGACGGACAATCCTTACTTGCGGTCGGTCATGATCGACCTTCGGCGTGCCGCGGGCCTGCCGGACTACCCGGAACACCCTGCCGAACCTCGCAGCGCCGCCGATTGACTGCCTCGTCTCCGTCGACATCTCCCCACCCAGAAACAGGAGCTTCCTGAGGTCCCATTCAGCCGTCTCATGAAGATTTCACCGTTG
>CAZNQC010000076.1:11416-14431 GCA_964574825.1 uncultured Sphaerobacteraceae bacterium
GAAACAGGAGCTTCCTGAGGTCCCATTCAGCCGTCTCATGAAGATTTCACCGTTGGCTGGCGGTTTTCGTTTGTCCCGTTCCAAGCTCCGTGGTTCAATGACCATCAGCGAGACCCGTCCGGGGACCGATCCGCCATTCCTGGCTCCATCGAGTGAGATGACCGACCGCATGACCTCTGCCCGTGCCCTGATTTCCGGCGACAACCAGCTAAAACTTGCCATTCAGCGTTCCGGTCGCCTCACCGACCACACCCTCGACCTGCTCCGCCATGCCGGCCTCGATTTCGAGAGCTACGGCCAGCGCCTGTTCTCGCGTGCCCGGAACTTCCCGCTCTCCATCCTCTATGCCCGCGACGACGACATTCCCGACTACGTTGCTCTCGATACCGTGGACCTGGGAATCGTCGGCCGCAACCTCGTCCACGAGCAGGATGCCGATGTCGTCGAACTCCTGCCCCTGCGCTATGGCTATTGCTCGCTGGTCGTGGCGGTGCCTGGCGACTCCGAGTTCACCGATCCGGCCCAGTTGAACGATGCCCGCATTGCAACGTCCTATCCCGCGTCCGCCCGGCGGTTCTTCGACTCCATTGGCGGCACACCTGACATCATCGAAATCAGTGGATCGGTCGAGGTCACACCGGCCCTTGGTATCGCCGACGCCATCGTCGAGCTGACGGCCACTGGTTCTTCCCTTCAACTCAACGATCTCCGGCCAATCCACACCATCCTCGAATCGGAAGCGGTGCTGGTCGCCAATCAGCGCGCGCTGGACAATCCCGTGCTGCGCGATAACATCGAACGCCTGCTGATGCGGATCAAGGCTGTCGACGCCGCCCGCCGCTTCAAGTACGTGATGATGAATGCGCCCGCCGACAAGTTGGAGGACATCAAGGCCGTCCTGCCGGGTCTCAAGGCACCGACCGTGATTCCCCTCGACATTCCGGGGTGGGTCGCGGTCCACGCTGCCATCGAGGAAGATGTCTTCTGGGACAAGATCGAGCGCCTGCGCCGCGCCGGTGCCAGCGAAATCCTCGTCTCCGCCCTCGACAAGCTCCTGCTGTAGACATTGTCTGCAGGGACCGACGGAACCTGTCCTGAGCGACGGTTCTCTCCTTCGAGTCGAGGGAGAATCACAGAGGGTGAGGAAAGAACTGTCGGTCCCCACGGGGTCTCCTCCTCAGTCAATTCACGATCACCGCAACGACGCGGCTGTTCCCGGTTCATCTTCAGTTCGACAGGATCGTTTCCGTGACCTTCACTCCCGACCGCGTCGTTCGCCCCCATATCATTCCTGCCGGAAACTACGAACCGCCAAAATCACTCGGCGAAACCGGTCCCGTCGTCCGGCTTGATTTCAACGAGTCGCCATTTGGTCTCTCCACCAGCGCCCAGGCTGCCTTCGAGGCCTTCACCACCGGCAATCGCTACCCGCCGTTCGCCCAGGATGAGCTGGTCGCGGCCATCGCAGACTACGCTGGAGTCGATCCAGCGCGGATCATGGTTGGCGCCGGGCTGGATGACGTCTTCGCCACCCTCGCCATTGCCACCATCGATGTCGGCGACGAGGTGATCATTTCTGACCCCACCTTTGGCGTGTATCGCGCCCTCTTCGGTGTCCACGGCGCGACCATGGTCGATGTTCCGCTCGGACCGGCACCTGACTTCGCGCTCGATGTCGACGGCATCATCGCCGCCGCCAACGAGAAGACGAAGCTGATCATCATCTGCAATCCCAACAACCCAACCGGCACGTTGTTCGCGAAGGAAGACATCCGCCGGATCATCGAGAACGTCGACACCCTCGTTGCCATTGACGAGGCGTACGCCGAGTTCAGCGGTGCCTTTCATCTCGACCTGGCCAACGAGTACCCCAACGTCGTCATTCTGCGGACACTCTCCAAGTTCGCCGGGCTGGCGGGCTACCGGATTGGCTACGGTATCTTCCCGGATGCTTTGATGCCCTGGATTCGCCGCGCCGCTCCTGCGTTCTACAACGTCAGCGCGATCTCGGCGGCGGTCGCCATCGCCTCCCTGCAGGATGTCGACGAACTCATGCAGAACGTGGCGACATTGAACCAGGAGCGCGACGCGCTGATTGCCAATCTCAACGAACTCCCTGGTGTCGAGGCATACCCATCGGCAGCCAACTTCGTTCTCTTCAGCATTCCGCCCGAGGCCGACGCGGCCATCACGGACGCATTGGCTGCAAATCGCATCTTCATTCGCCGCTTTGGCGGGTCGCTGGCGAACACCATCCGGGTCAGCATCGGCTCGGCGGACGAGAATCGCCTCTTCCTCGATACCGTGGCAGGTGCCATCGAGACGGCATGAGATCTCGCTGGCCGCACTCCCTGCCCTGACTGGGGATTTGGCGTCACGGGCCGGCGGATGGGGCTCGCCTGCATGAGTACGCCCTTTTCGCTGTGGTGTTCGGGCATAATCTCCAGATAACGTTCGGCGGTCCAATTCCCCGGAGCAACACATGTCCGAGTCACAATCCGTTCGCCAGGCCTCCATTTCCCGGGAAACCGGCGAAACGTCGATCACTCTTTCCCTCAACCTGGATGGCACCGGGCAGGTGAAGGCGGACACCGGGGTGCTGTTCCTCGACCATATGCTCCATGCCTGGGCGAAGCACGCCCGGATCGACCTCGCCGTCCATGCCACCGGCGACGCCGCGATGGATCCGCACCACACCGTTGAGGATGTGGGAATCGCGGTAGGTCAGGCGTTGAAGATTGCCCTCGGTGACCGGATCGGCATCGAACGCTATGGCTTCGCCTACGCTCCCCTGGACGAGGCGCTCGCCCGGGTCGTGATCGACTGCTCGGGGCGCCCGTATCTCGATTTTCACGCCGCGATGCCCGAACCGGTGATCGGGGTCGACTTCGCATCCTCCCTGGTCGAGGAATTCTGGCGCGCCGTTGCCGTCAACGGAGGCCTGACCATGCACATCGACCTGATTCGGGCCCGGAATGCGCATCACGCGGCTGAGGCGATCTTCAAGGCGGCAGC
>CAZNQC010000077.1:0-14329 GCA_964574825.1 uncultured Sphaerobacteraceae bacterium
TCCGCGATAAATCTCGGTAATTCCGCGCTAAATAGGGCCGAGCAAGCCCATGAAATCAACGAATCTCGAATTACCGAATAAAAGAAGTACCGCAGACGCAATCACACGAGCAGGACATGGGACCTGCGTCGTCATGGTGATTGATCCCGCATCCAGTCGACTGGTACGGATGACGGAAAGCCACGCCCCCAACCCACCGGACACCACGTCCTCACGCCCGCGCCGATCCTCCGGAATCACCGGTTATCATCATTCCCGGGTCCAATGCTATGATTCGGGAAGTACCGTTCCGTATCTCCGTTAACGAAAGGGCAACTCCGGCATGACCACGATTCGGAAGTCTCTCGAAACCGCCATCAGCCGCCGCCGCGTCGTCCAGACCGGTGCGACTGCCGCCGCCGTCACCGCCCTCGGCCTCCCGCGCCTGGCAGGCGCCCAGGACGCCACCCCCGCTGGCGACGCTCCCGTCTACAACGGCGAGGAAGTCACCATCTCCTACGGCTTCTGGGATACCGCCCAGGAAGCCGCCATCGACGCCCAGATCGAAGCCTTCAAGGCCGTCCAGCCCAACATCACGGTCGAAAAGCAGATCGTGCCCTGGGCCGACTACTGGACCCAGCTGCAGACGGCTGTCGCCGGTGGCCAGACCTTCGATGTCTTCTGGATCAACACCGCCAACATCCCGGTCTACGGCTCGGTCAATGCGCTCTACTCCATCGACTCGATTGTGGATGTTGAAGGCGGTATCGACACGGCCCTCCTGCCGACCTCGCTCGTCGAAGCCTATGCCTTCGAGGGCGTGCAGTATGGTGTGCCGCGCGACTTCGATACCATCGCCCTCTTTTACAACAAGGACATCTTCGACGCCGCGGGCATCGAGTACCCGGGCGACGACCTCTCCTGGGAAGACTTCCGCGCCCTCGCCGAAGAACTGACCGACGAAGGCGCTGGCATCTGGGGTGCTGGCATGCAAACCAGCGGCCAGGAGAACTACTCCAACTACGTCTTCCAGAACGGCGCGACCTACCTCAACGATGATCTCACCGAGGTCATCGTCGACAGCCCGGAAGGCACCGAGGCGTTCGAGTACCTCGCCAACTACTTCGTCGATGGCCTCACCCCCAGCATCGCCATCCAGCAGGCCAACCCGGTCGCCGATTCCCTCTTCCCGGCCGGCAACGTCGCCCTCATGACCGGCGGCTCCTTCCGCGCTGGCACCTACTCGGCTGCCGATGCCAACATCGATGTCGTGCCGCTGCCCTACAGCAAGGAACGCGCCACCGTCATCCACGGCCTGGCCAATGTCATCTGGGCCAGCACCCAGCAGCCAGCCGCCGCCCTGGAATTCGTCAAGTTCCTGCACAGCGATGAGGGCGAGCAGATCCTCGGTGACTCCGGCGCCACCATTCCGGCCATGGCCGGCAAGCAGGACGCCTGGATTGCCGCCAACGAGGGCCTGAACGTCCAGGTCTTCATCGACGCCGCCGACTATGGTGTCGCCACCCAGAACCCGGTCGTCGGTCCGGCCTGGCAGTCCGCCATCGCCGAAACCGTGATCGCCGGCTTCGCGGGCGACATCGCCCCGGACCAGATCGCGACCGAAGCCGCCGCTGCCGCCAACACCGCGCTGCAGCAGAGCTAGTCGGTATCACCGCCGGGATGACCAGCTGGTCGTCCCGGCGTTTCCATCCCCTCGACACCCGTTACCACCGGGGCTCGCCCGGTCACCAGCGTTGGGGTCACTCATGAGCAGCGCGGAACTCCCGGCGACCTCAACGGTCACACCCACCACCTCTCCCCACGGCAAGAAACGCCAGGCCCGGCTCGAAGCCCGCTGGGCCTTTCTGCTGATCTCCCCGATGCTCATCGGGTTCTCGATCTTCTTCCTCATTGCCCTCGGCGCCTCGTTCGTGCTGGGCTTCACCCAGTGGAAGATGATCGAATCTCCCGTCTGGGTCGGCATCCAGAACTACCGGGATATCCTGCACGACCAGGCCTTCCGCACCGCGATGATCAACACGTTTGCCATCGCCATCCCGCACGTCATCCTCCGCATCACCATCGGCCTCGGCCTCGCCATCGCGCTCAACAGCAAGATCCGCTTCCGCACCTTCTACCGGGTGCTCTTCTTCCTGCCGGTCATCACCATGCCGGTCGCCATCGGCACCATCTGGAAGTGGCTCTACGACCCCGGCTTCGGCCCCATCAACTCGTTCCTCGGCCAGCTGGGCCTCGTTCAGCCAAACTGGCTCACCGAACGCTGGTGGGCGATCGTGGCCGTCGTCATCGTGCTGCTCTGGAGCGGTGTCGGCTACGACATGATCATCTTCCTCGCCGGGCTCCAGGCGATTCCCCGTGACTATTACGATGCCGCCGCCCTCGACGGTGCTGGCGGCTGGCAGCAGTTCCGCGACATCACCATTCCACTGCTGACCCCAACCACGTTCTTCCTCACCGTGATCGGCATCATCAACTCGTTACAGGTCTTCGATCTTGTCTATGTCATGACCAGGATGGGTGAGATCAACAACCTCCCCACCATCGTCTATTACATCTACGACCAGGGTTTCCGCAGCTTCCGCATGGGCTATGCCATCTCGGTCGCCTGGGTCCTCCTGCTTGTCATTCTGATCTTCACGTTGATCCAGTTCCGCCTGCAGAAGCGATGGGTGAACTACTGATGACCACCAACCGCTCCTTCCGCTACTACGCCGGTCGCATCGGGCTCCACGCGCTCCTGATCACCATTGGCATCATCTTCATGATGCCGTTCGTCTGGTCCATCTCCACCTCGCTCAAACCGATGAACGAGCTCTTCGCGGTGAAGCCGAGCCTGATCCCGAACACCATTCGCTGGGAGAACTATCGCGACGTCTTCGACAACATCCCGTTCCTGCGCATCTACGCCAACTCGATCATCGTCACGTTCTTCCGCACCATCGGCCAGGTTGCGATTGCGTCCGTCGCCGCCTTCGCCTTCGCCCAGTTGAAGTTCCCCGGTCGTGATGCCATCTTCGTCGTCCTGCTGGCCGGCCTGATGGTGCCCGACCAGGTCCTGATCGTGCCGCGGTTCATCATCATGCGCGAGTTCGGCTGGTTCGATACCTACCAGGGCCTGATCATTCCGCTCATCTTCAGCTCATTCGGCGTCTTCATGATCCGCCAGTACTTCCTCGGCATTCCCAAGGACTTCCACGAGGCCGCCAAGATCGAGGGAGCGAATCCCTTCCAGATCTACTGGCAGATCTACCTGCCGCTCGCCCGCCCCGCCCTGGCCGCCTTCGGCTTCCTCGCCCTGCTCTCCTCCTGGAACGAATTCCTCTGGGGCCTGACGGTGACGAACAGCATGGACATGCGGGTGATTCCGGTGGGACTGGCCCTCTTCCAGGGACAGTACTTCACCAACAACGCCGTGCTGATGGCCGCCGCCAACATGGCCACCTTCCCGCTCCTGATCGTCTTCCTCTTCTTCCAGAAGCAACTGGTCGAAGGCGTCGCCCTCAGCGGCGTGAAGTAGTACCCATCGCCGCCCACCCAACACACGAAACAGCCCTGGCCAGGAACCCAGTCCTGAACCAGGGCTGTTCAGTTGGAATTGCATGGAGGAATCAGCAACGCAACTGCCGTGGGTTGAGCACATGTCGCAGGAAAGCAACGGCCTCCTGGGCCGTCATCGTCGGCTCGACAACAAGACCGGGCGTCTCGGCGCGGCTTTCCAACGCTGCCTCGATCGCCTCATCCACACTCGTGAAGCGGCCTGACGCTATCTGGCTGTCTCTGTACCGGCGCAGATCGTTCCGCAACTGAATGGCACCGTCGTAGCCATACGGTCCTCCTCGCCGGTTGAGCCATTCCTGATCCGAGTCTAGCGAGCCGCTCCCACGAAGTGGATATGAGGTGAGAACGTGAAGCAAACAGGCAGGATTCAGACCGTGAGCCGGGCCAGATCGTTCCAGCATGCCGGAGGAATATCCACCGACAGCGCCGTCGCCAGATCATCGACTTCCGCCGGACTTCGCGCCCCGATCACCACCGTCGACACCGTCGGATGCCGCAAGGCGAACTGCACGGCGGCGTCCGGCAAACGCACCCCATGCCGCTGGCAGACCCGCTCGATCGCCGCGACCCGAGTCAGGATCTCGTCACTGGCCACCTGGTAGTTGTAACGAGCGCCAGGCACCGCCCCCGTCGCCAGAATGCCGGTGTTGTAGACCCCACCGAGGATCACATCCACACCCCGGGCCTCGCAGGCCGGAAAGAGTTCATCTTCCGCCCCTGCCTGTTCGAGCAACGTATAGCGCCCAGCCAGCAACAGGCAATCCAGCTCACTCTCTTCAACACAGCGCAGGGCCACCTGCCACCGGTTCGTTCCCACTCCCACCCGCCGGATCACCCCGGCCTGCCGAAGTTCGACCAGCGTCGGAAACGCATCGGACAGCGCGAGCGGCAGGTGGTCATCCGGATCATGGACGTGCAGCACGTCAATTCGGTCGACACCCAGGCGCCGCAAGCTGGCCTCGATGCTGCGCAGCACACCGTCCCGCGTGAAGTCGAAGTGGACCTCCTCACCGAAGACGTCCACCAACCGCCCGACTTTCGTCGCCAGCACGTAGGAGTCACGAGGAACTCCGGCCAAAGCCACACCCAAACGCTCCTCGCTCAGTCCGGCACCATAGTGCGGCGCCGTATCGAACAGCGTCAGCCCCACCTCCAGCGCACGATGCACCGTGGCAACCGCCTGCGCTTCGGGTATCAGATCGTACAACCCGCCGAGGGGCGCTGTTCCCAGGCCGGCGCGAGGCAATGGCATCGTGGTCATCGGTCCCGATCCCAGGGCGCCAGTGCCGTCGGCGAATGCAGGTAGCGGTCCATCCGCACGTCCAGGTCAATCGTCGTGCCGGGTGGCAGCACCACCTCGATCACCCTGTCCTGCAGGTCTATCGTCCGCTCGACCGTCTCCAGCAGTGGCGGCGCGTAGGCGTTGTGCATCCCCGGATAGTCACTCACCCGCTCGCTCCAGCGCAGCGAGGTGAACTGGTGCTCGCCAAACCCACCCGCCTGCACCAGCACCCGCCGCTCCTCAACCAGCGAAAGGTTGACCAGGGTGATGCGAGATTCGGCCAGCTTCTCACCGGTCACCAGCGCCGCCACATCTGGCGGCAATCCGGGCCGGCGACGACCGGCATCGAAGTACCGCACCCGCGCGTGAAGCATCCCACCATAGTAAAGATGCTGCGGCACCCCCAGCGTCAGTTGCACCAGCGCTTCGGTGGTCACCGGATTCGCTTCCTGCCAGTGGTGGATGTGGTTCGCCGCCAGGTCGGTCTCGTCCGCCCGGATCTTGTCCAGCCGGTGCAGCACACTTCCCCAGGCCGCCTGCAGAATCCGCTCCGGATAGCCAGGATCGTCCCCCACCAGGAACCGGGTCCACGGCTCGTCGTGCCCGGCATCTTCCTTGTTATGGAAGCTGGTCACCTGATGCCAGGAATACCCGCTCCCCTTCCTCAACTGCTCGATCCGGTCCCAGTCCGCCTCGGCATCGCTCATCACCCAGACGCCCAGCGCGTAGGTCGGCGGCAGGGGCTGGTAGTCGAACCAGCCATCGGGACCGTACCGATAGGGCACCATCAGCACCGGCTCATCCTGGCGATCCATCCCCAGTTGCCCCACCCAGTGATGCGCCAGACTCATCGCCTCCTGTGATGGGCGACGCAATTCGGCCCGGGCCATCACGGCATCGAACTGGTCCCGCGCCAGGTCCAACCAGCCTTCATCCCCAGTCAGCAGCATGGCATTCGCACCGGCCACCGTCGCCGAAGCCGCGATGTTGTAGAAGCCATGTGGCCACGTCCAGCCGTAGTGCCCGCCGTACCAGTTGCCGTTCTGGTACTCGCCAACCTCGCCCGAGAGCCCAATGTTGTCGGGAATCACGCCCCCGTTGGCCGCTGCCCGCTCGCGCCAGGCCCCCACGTACTCGGTCACCCAGTCGCGATAGATCTCATTCCCGGTCAGCAACCAGGCCACCGTCATCAGGCTCGTCACCGCCAGGTTCGCCGGAATATCGCCCCGACCCATCCGCTCCCACATCGCCTCACCCATCCGCCGGGCAAGATGCTCGTCCTGCAGGTCGTCGTAGGCGGTGATTCCGGGAACGTCGTGCAGCGGAAGCCCGTATTGGGTCATCCGTGGCGCCCAGCGATGGATCGGCTCGCTATCGGCCAGGCCGGGCTGAGGTCCCAGACTGCCGTTGTGTGGGGCGCGGATCAACCGGCGTTCGGAGTCGTAATTGGGTGGCGCATCGTCCCCGCCCAGAAAAAGATGGGCAAATCGCTCAACCGACTCCCGCAACCGCGGGTTGGTCGGATCGGCCAGGCAGAGGAAATAGAAGAAGAGGTACCCCTCGCTCTGGTGGAACTGGTCGTAGCCCTTTTCGTACCCGTCCACCACGAGTCCATGATCTTCCAGCAACTTCGTCGTGGCGTGCCAGGCGCGTTCCGCCAGCGGCAGCAACCGGTCGGCTCCACCCAGCAGATATAACAGAGGCCAGTTGAAGAACGATTCGTAGAAATCGTCTGCCCCGTCCCGGCTGGAGAAGTCGGACTCGGCCGGATCGCGCCAGATCAGGCGACCCGTGTCGTCCGTGTAGCGCGCCAGGAACAGGTCGATCCCCTGGTCCATCGCGTCCATCAGGGCGCGTTCAAGGACGGCCCACGCTGGCGGCTTGCTGGCCGGAACCGTTGCCCGCACCGCCACATACCCACTCATGATGCATTCCCTACCGCACGCAGATCGCGCTCCATCGTTTCCCGAATGCCGTCCACCTCAACTGGTGGCCAACTGGACCGGTACAGCGACGGCTGGATGCCCATTTGGTCGAGTGGCAACGCCTCGAACCCAATCTCCCAGGCTGGAGAATCGGCCGCCAGCGAGAAATCACCGTTGTCGGGATCGGCCAGCCCAGGGTCTGCCACCATGCTCTCCATGTCGTGACCCATCGCCTGCCATGCATCCCAGGCAATGTCGCGCTGCTCACCCCGGCTCCGCGCCTGTACCACCAGTGGCTGGCCGTCGTTCCAGATCAGGTTACGATGCCATTCGTTCGTGGCCACATCCAGCTCACCGTCGGCGTCCAGACACTCGGCAATCGCATACAGCACCGTGTTGCTGCCATCGCCAACGTAGACATTGCGCTCGGTCAGGTTGCGACGCAGTCCCTGGCCGACCGTCCCCATCCGTGGTTCTTCAGTCTCGGCGGGCCAGCGGCGGTAGTAAGCCAGTTCCTGTCGCCCACTGAAGCAGAGGTTGTTGGTAACCCGGTTTCGCTGTCCGGCATGCAGGTAGATTCCACCCCGCGGCGTGTTGTAGGTCAGGTTGCCGTGCACGGTCACGTGACTGGTCCAGTCATCCAGGTAAATCCCGAAGGCATAGGAAGGAAATCGCCAGCCGCCCGGAATCTTTTCGTAGCCGAGGATGTCGTGCACCTCGTTGTACCGGATGATCGTGCCCTGCAGGGTGAAGTCCCGATCGCAGGTATAGATCCCGGAGGTATCCGCCGTCTCGATGTTAACGTGACGGATGTGGTTGTATTCGATGATGTGGTGGCTCCCGCGCGAGAGAACGCCCCACCGTGGGCAATCATGAATCAGGCCATGCGCGACGGTGTTGCCACAACCACCCACCGAGATGCCCGCGACATGCTTTTCCTGGAACCCGATGTGATGCACGTAACAGTTCGTCACCAGGTGATTCGACGATAGCCACTGCACCATGAACGGGCGATTCATGCCCCCCGCCACCAGAATGCCGTCGTAGCCGGTGGTCGTCACATCGCAATCACGCACCACGCAATCGCGGCCCCCCAGGATCTCGATCCCACGGTGTCCGGCCCCACGTACACTGCAGGCCACAACCTCGCAACCACAGGCTTCCTCCAGCAGCACCGCCGAGGCCGTGCTGCCCTCAATCGTGACCCCGGAGATGGACACGTGTCCCCTCGTCACAGTGTCTGGCAGGGCAATGTGCCGCAGCAAATCATCCCAGAATGGCCAGTTCTCCACCGTCAGGGCCGGCACGGTTCCCGCCACCCCCTGCACGTGAATCACGTTCCGCGCCACCGGCACGTCAATCTCAACCACCTCGCCGGGTTGCTCGCCACCCAACGGCACATACCGGATTACCCGCGCCTCGGGCAGAAAGATCCACTCCCCCGGGGCATCGAGTTCATCCGGCAGGTACTGGAAGTAGAACCGGTCACCCGGATCGATGTGATAGGCCGCTGGCGGATCGAGCTGCACCTCGCCTGTCTCCGGGTCATATCCCGATACCCGGGGATGGCTGTTGCGATATCCCCACCGCGCGAAGACATCGACATCGGCCCCGATGAATCCCTGCCAGGTCGCCAGGCGCGGATCACGGCACCAGAACCGCTCGCGCGAGGCTTCCTCGCCTTCTGGCATCTCATCGGCATACAGGAAACCGCCGAAATACGGGTTCGCCGGATCATGGTTGGGATACCGCGCCGGGAACAGCCGCGTTCCGCCTGCATACACCTGGGCTATGTCGTCCACACCGGCCAGCACCGGGTCGGCCGCGAGGTCGAACACGGCCACCCCGTCCGGACCGACCGTTGTGGCAATCCGCCGGCTGCCGGCAATCACTACCTCGCCGTCACCGGCCGCCCGGATGACGATCGGGGTTTCCGCCGACCCCGCATCGTCCGGACCAATCATCACTGCCGCGATACTCTCGTAGCGCCCTGCGTGCAGCACGATTTCCAACGGCTCCCGGCCTGGCGCTGCCCGCCGCTGCGCCAGCACCTCCGCCACCGCCTCCGCCAGATCCTGGATTCCGCCTTCCCGCGTGGAAGACGACCACCATTCGACCACTGTCATGGCGTCTTCTCCGCCCGCGCCGCCTTCCACGCCTCGAACTCCGGCTTCGCCTCCGCGCTCAACGGGTAGTACCGGCGCAGCGCACCTCCCGCCGCCAACCGCTCACGAATGAAGTCTTCCTTGCCTTCCTTTTCCCGGGTCACCTCGATCACGGCATCGGCCAGCCGGGCCGGCACCGCCACCACGCCATCGTCATCGGCAATCACGATATCGCCTGGCAACACCAGCACCCGGCTCATCGCCAACGGCACGTTGTAGGCCCAGGGGATCAGGGACGCCTGCGAGGCGTAATTGGGCGTCGCCCCTCGCGACCAGACCGGAATGTCGAGATGCTGCACCCGGGTCCAGTCACGCACCATGCCGTCGATCACAATGCCAACCCCACCCTGCAGGTGCACGTATTCGGAAAGCATCTCGCCAATGCACCCGGTGTACGGGTCACCATAGGCCTGAATCATCAGCACATCGTTGGGCTGCACGGTCTCCAGCACTGCCCACAAGGCGCTGTACTTTTCAACTTCTTCCTGGGCCACGCCAGACATGACATCCTCGCGCTGCGGCATGAATTGCAGGTTGAGGGCCACACCCACGGCCCGCGAACCTGGCTTCCGCGATGTCGGTCCCTGGATGAAGGTCTGTCGAATCCCCATCTGATGAAGAACCGCGCTTGCGGTGGCACTGCTCACCGCCGCCAGCGCGGCAAGCTTGTCTGGGTCGGGCCGCTCGTAGTCGGCACCGGCAATTGGCAGCTCGATCGGTCGCAATGATGCATCGGCATCGAAGGCAGGTACGCTCATCTCGTTCCCATGTGGATGGGCAAATGCCCTGGCAAGAACCAGGGCCTCCTCGCAAGGAGACCCCGGGGTTGCTGGTCAGCCAGCCTGAACGGCGTCAGCCGACGGATTCGGCAATCTGGTCGCGAACGGCTTGCAGGTCGGGCACCGTGGCATTGACCGACTCGGTCATCGCCGTGCCGCCGGAGTTGTTCCACTCCTCGATGAACTTGTCCCAGTTGTCGAGCGACTCGGTGCCGGCAATGAAGGCACCCAGCCACTTCTCACGCACCGGCGTCAGTTCGGAGGCCTGGCTCGCAACATTGCTCGGCACCAGCATCTCGGCAAACGGCAGGAAGTTGGTCACATTCCCCGAAACCGCGTGGATGGAGAGTTCTTCGGCATCGTCGCGGTCCAGGTAGGACTGAATCGTGGGGGACGGCGACGCCGCGTCGAAGAAGTTGGTGCCCAGCGGACCGCGATTGGCCGCGTTGGCATAGTCATCGATCCACACGGCCGCGCCCGTCTCCGGATCTCGTTCCCAGGACTCACCCTCGACACCCTTGCGGAGCAGAATGGCCAGTTCCTGATCGGTCTGGATCGCGTTGATCATGTCCAGGATGCGCGCCAGCTTGTCGTCGTCAACATGCGCGCCGAATGCCAGCGAGGAAGTGATCGGACCCCAGTTCATGTAGCCAAACAGGCCATCCGGTCCCGACGGCGCGTCCGTGCCAACCATCGTCGCCTCGGGGTTGACTGCCGTCAGGCCGTCGAACACCACCGCGCCCCGCACGTAGGTGTACCAGGTACCCGGAATCATCCCGAACTGGCCGTTGGCAAAGCGCTGGTTGAGCACGGTGCCATCCACCGTCAGGAACTCCGGATCGATCAGGCCTTCGTTGAACCACCCGTTCAGCACTTCAAGCCCCTGGCGGGTGCCGTCCATCGAGACACCATGCTGCATGGTGCCGTCTTCCAGCTGCATCCACTGAGCCGGATTGGCCCCGAACGCCATGCAGAATGAGTGGATGGTATTGCTGATCGCGTCCTTGCCGCGCAACCCGAGCCCGTAACTCAGGCCGGTTGCGCCCGGATCATCGTTGTAGATGCGACGGTAGGCTTCACCA
Organism: uncultured Sphaerobacteraceae bacterium; assembly: GCA_964574825.1. Lineage (GTDB taxonomy): Bacteria > Chloroflexota > Chloroflexia > Thermomicrobiales > UBA6265 > JACCYX01. The sequence continues at coordinate 10,792 of CAZNQC010000077.1, forward strand.
TACTCGTCGAGCGTCTTCGGTGGCTCCAGGCCAAGCGTTTCCAGCCAGTCTGCTCGCCAACCGTTGGTCCAGGGCTTCATCTGGAGCGGCTGTTGGAAGGGATACCCGTAGTTTTCACCCTGGAAGTAGGACGCCAGCCAGACATCGCTGGTGAACTCGTTGGCCGAGGCGAACGCTTCCGGCGCGGAGGTGCGAATCGCGTCGTACGGAACCTGGCGCAGCACACCCTGGTCGGCATATTCCCGCAGCACACCACCGCTGTCGCGATAGATCACGTCCGGCACATCGCCGCCGCCAACACGCGTGTTCAACTGGTCGAACCAGGTCGCACGCTCGAACGCCAGCATCTCCAGGTCGATGTTGAACCGCTCCAGAATTGCCTGGCGGGCCGCGTTGTTCTCATCCACTGGACCCAGCACCCAGGTGGCCCACGAGACCTTCAGGGTCTCATCGGACTGAGCTCGCGAGCGGCCATGCGTCAGCACGGCGGGCGAGGCGAAGCTCGAGCTCCGGGCGAGACCCAGTCCGGCCACCGCCGCGCCGGTTCCCTGCAGCAAGGTTCGACGATTTACACGAGAAGTCATGATGGAGAACTCCTGTTCAAGCCTCACGAATCAGATTCGGTCCACGCCGAACCCGCATTGCCAACTACCGTTGATGGCGGTTGTTCACCGCATGCGCGCCCACACCTCCTTTGCCTGCCTGCCATCCACCGAAACGGTTGTGGTCATTCCTTGACGGCTCCCAGCAGGGTGCCCTTGATGAAGAAGCGCTGGAGGAACGGGTAAACGAGGATGATCGGCAAGGTCGTCACGATCACCAGCGCCGCCTTCACCGTCTCGGCCGTCGGCGGGGCAACGATCCCACCGTTCTCGGGCCCGGTGACGAACATGTCGCCCTGGCCTTCCAGCAGCACCCGCCGCAGGATCACCTGCAGCACGTACTCGTTGCGGTCAGTGATGTAGATGAGGGCGTCGAAGTAGGCGTTCCAGTGAGCCACGGCAATGAACAGCGCCATCGTGGCCAGGATCGGCTTTGATAGCGGCAGCACGATGTCCTTCAACACCTGCCACTCACCGGCCCCATCCAGTTCTGCCGCCTCCATCATTTCGGGCGGCAGCGAGCGGAAGAAGTTGCGCATCAGGATGATGTTGAATGCCGTCAGTCCCGGCAGGATCAGCACCAGCGGATTGTTCAGCAACCCCAATTCCTTGCGGAGCAGGTAGTCCGGTATCAGGCCGCCCGAAAAGAGCATGGTGAACACAATCATGATCGTGAACACTCGCCGGAGCGGAAAATCATCGCGCGAGAGTGGATAGGCGGTCAGGGCGGTGACGGTCACTCCCCAGATGGTGCCAAACACCACCCGCTTCAGACTGTTGAACCCGGCCCGCCAGATTTCCGGCGAGTCGAGCACGTAGCCGTAGGCATCCCAGTTCACCGTGCGGGGATACCAGCGAATCGATCGCTGCAACGCCTGTGCCCGGTCGCTCACCGAGAGCACCATCTGGTCCCAGAACGGGTAGAGCATGGCCAGCGTGAGCAGGATCAGGAAGACGTAGATGCACGCCATCAGGATGCGGTCGCCCCGCGTGTCAAATCGATGCAAGACCCTCTCCTGTTCCTACCACAGCCCGTAGCGGCCATCGCTGAGCTTGCGCGCGACGTAGTTGAAGCCCAGCACCAGCGTGAACCCCACCACACCCTTGAACATGCCAACGGCGGTGGCAAAGCCGTAATCCATTTCGACCAAACCCTTGCGGTAGACGAAGGTGTCGATGATGTCGCCGACGTTGTAGACCTGTGGGTTGTAGAGGTTGAACACCTGGTCGAACCCGGCATTCAGCACGCCACCCAGGTTGAGCAGCGCCACGATGCCGATCACCGGCACGATCGTGGGCAGGTTGATGTCACGAATGCGCTGCAATCGGTTGGCGCCGTCCAGGGCGGCCGCTTCGTGCAGGTCGTAGTTCACCGATGCGAGGGCGGCGAGGTAGATGATGGTGCCCCACCCAACCTCCTTCCAGACACTGCTGATCACCAGGATCGGCCGGAACCAGTCAGGGTCGGCCAGGAAGTAAATGGGTTGGAATCCCAGCGTTTTCAGCACCGTGTTCACGATGCCGCTCGACGGCGACAACAACTGGTAGATCATCGCCGAGAGGATCACCCAGGAGAGGAAGTGCGGCAGGTAGCTGATGGTCTGCACCGAGCGCTTGAAGATACCCTGGCGCACCTCATTGATGATCAACGCCAGGATGATCGGCGCGGGAATTCCCACCAGCAGCTTGAGCAGGCTGATGATGACCGTGTTGCGCAGCACGCGCAGCGACTGGGCATCGCTGAACAGCCGCTCGAAGTTGGCCATCCCCACCCACGGGCTGTCCCACACGCCAAGCCCCAGCTTGAAGTCCTTGAACGCCAGCACCAGCCCATACATCGGGCCATACTCGAAGGTCAGGATCAATAGCAATCCGGGCAGAAACATGATCAGCAAGGGAATCTGCGACTTCAGCGGCCGCTTTCTTCCCTGGACGGCCTTGATCGTCCGTGGCTGCTTTTTCGCAGAAATCGAGAGCGACAGACGACACCCCTTTCAGGCCGAAGGACCACGCGCACGAACCGATGGCAATGCACCGGGCAATCAGGAGTCCGGCACTGCGGCCTGCTCCCCACCTGTCGAGCGTCGCCGGGCCGAGCGATGGGTACCGCCCACGTGCTCCAGCAACAGATCGACCGCGCGTTCGCCATCGCGGGCATACATCGCCTCGGCAATGGCCCGGTGGGCCCGCCGCGAGAGACGAATGCCTTCGCGCTGGTGTTCGGTCACGGGGAAGGCATCCGCCAGCACCCCGCGTACGGCCTGCACGATCGCCTCCAGGTAACGGTTACCGGAGATCTCGGCGATGGCCAGGTGGAATGCACCGTCGTCAGCCGATGCCTGCTCGATACTCACCGTATCGCCGTCCTCATGATCGGGAACGTAGGCATCCAGGCGATGCAGGTCGGCATCCGAGGCATCACGCACTGCCGTCCGGATCGCCAGCGACTCCAGTGCAACTCGGATGTCGAACAGGTCGTCCACCATGTCCGGGTCGGGCTTGAACGAGATCGTCAGGGCCCGTGAAATCAGTGGCGCCGGCTTGAGGGTGACGAAGATTCCCGCCCCCTGCCGCGACTCCACCAGCCCCATGCCGTTCAGGATCTTGATCGCCTCCCGAATCACGCCCCGGCTGACGCCGAACTGCACGGCCAGGTCGCGCTCGGCCGGCAACCGGCCATCGTCAACAAGATCACCATCCTGAATGGCGTCGCGGATTTGATCGACAACCTGGTCGATGCTGCGTGTGGAAGCAACCGGGGTAAATCCCACCATGGCCTGACTCCAGTAAATTGGTCCGATATCTGACCAGTCTAGAGTCGCCATCATGTCCCGTCAAGACCCCGGTGTCGCGTAACTAACGAGAGTTGAGGGTGCGAAAGTCGATAGCTGCCCCTGCAGCCACCGGCGGGGACGGTTCTCTTCCCCACTGGGGAA
>CAZNQC010000078.1:0-14322 GCA_964574825.1 uncultured Sphaerobacteraceae bacterium
GGCGGGGTCGACGCGTTGCTGTCGATCGTGCAGATGCCGGCTGGCGTGCCGGTTGCTGCGGTCGCAATCGGCAATTCCCGCAACGCTGGCTTGCTGGCCGTGCGGATGATTGCTGCCACCAATCCCAGCATCCGCGCCGCCATGAAGGATTTCCAGCGCAGGATGCACGATGCCGTCGTGGCCAAGGATGTGGCGCTCCAGGAGCGGTTTGGGTCCTGACCATCTGCTGTCACCACGGAAACGCCAACGGCTCCGTCCAGTGCTGGACGGAGCCGTTGGCGTTCATGCCAATTGCCGGGTGACCATGGTCTGCCGGACCTACACGCTGACCGTGGCCGGAATCCGGTCGTCCAGCGGCAGGCGCACCTGGGTGCCCTCCGGGGTGGTCTTGATCGACGCCTCGATGAAATCCACGAAGAGCGGATGTGGGCGGTTCGGCCGGCTCCGCAATTCCGGGTGGAACTGCACGCCGACGAAGAACGGGTGATTCGTGTACTCCATGATCTCGGCGAGATGATTGTCCGGTGATGCACCGCTGACGATCATCCCGACCGACTCCAGTTGTTCACGATAGTCGTTGTTCACCTCGAACCGGTGGCGATGGCGTTCCTGCACCGACTCGGTGCCGTAGGCCTCGGCCGCCTTGGTCCCATCGCGCAGCTGGCAGGGCCACAGACCGAGTCGCATGGTGCCACCCATGTCCACGCCCATCTGTCCCGGCATCAGGTCGATCACCGGATGAGGAGTCTGCGGGTCGATCTCGGTTGAATTTGCTCCCTCCAACCCGAGCAGGTTCCGGGCGACTTCGATCACGGCCATGTGCAGCCCGTAGCAAAGTCCGAGGTAGGGGATGCCCCGTTCGCGGGCGAACTGTACCGCCTGGACCTTGCCTTCGATCCCGCGCGGACCAAATCCGCCCGGCACCACCACGCCCGAAACCTTGCGCAGTTCCTGCTCCATCTCAGGCCCGGTCGCCGTTTCCGAATTGATCCAGACGATGTCCACGTCCACGTTGTGGTGCAGTCCCGCGTGCATCAACGACTCCGAAACCGAGATGTAGGCGTCATGGAGTTCCACGTACTTGCCCACCAGCCCGATCCGGATCGTGGGCTTGTCGGCCTTGATGTGGTCGACCATCGAACTCCAGGTCGCGAGGTCTGGCTCGATCGGCAGCCCGAAGTGATTGGCAACATAGCGTCCCAATCCGGCCTCTTCCAGCATCATCGGCACTTCGTAGATCGTCTCGGCGGTTGGCATCCCAATCACCGCTTCCCGTTCCACGTCGCAGAAGAGAGCGATCTTGTCGCGCACGTCATCCGGAATCTCGGCATCCGCCCGGCAGACGATGATGTCCGGCTGGATACCGAACCCCCGCAACTCGCGGACCGACTGCTGGGTCGGCTTCGTCTTCATTTCGCCGGTCGCACCAAGTTGGGGCAGGAGCGTGACGTGAATGTAGAGGCTGTTTGCCCGCCCGACATCACGCCGCATCTGGCGAATCGCCTCGATGTAGGCCTGGCCTTCGATGTCGCCAACCGTGCCGCCGACTTCCACGATCACCACGTCGGAATCGTGCTGCCGGGAGGCGAGCTGGATCCGTTCCTTGATTTCGTTGGTGATGTGCGGGATCACCTGGATGGTGCCACCGAGATAGTCGCCCCGCCGCTCTTTGGCAATCACGCTCGAATAGAGCTGCCCTGACGTGACGTTCGACGCTCGGGAGAGGTTCTCGTCGATGAACCGCTCGTAATGCCCCAGATCGAGATCCGTCTCCGCGCCGTCATCGGTCACGAAGCATTCGCCGTGCTGGTACGGCGACATGGTGCCCGGGTCGACGTTCAGGTACGGGTCGAGCTTCATGATGGAAATGCTCGCCCCGCGATTCTTGATCATCCGTCCCAGCGATGCGGTGGTGATGCCTTTGCCAATCGAAGAAACCACACCGCCCGTCACGAAAATATACTTCGGCATCCAGCCCCCTCCATCACAGCAGCACGCAACATACCAGGCATGACGAAATTGGATCTTGCGATCCGGTCAGCGCCGAACGGGGTCGCTGTCGGGAGCCAGCACCTTCAGGGTCATTGTTTCCCCCAGGTCACTGGGCTTCACCACCAGTTTGTCCTCGGCTGCGGGAATCTCTACTCCCAGCTTGCGGCAGAACTCGGTCAGGTCGCCGAGACCCGTGTCGCCGATGCTGGTCGCATAGCGCATGGGGATGACGACCTTGGGTGAGAGGTCGGTCGCGATCTGGGCGGCCTTTTCGTAGGTCAGGCCGGTCTCGCCGCCAACCGGCACCAGCAGGATATCGATGTCTTCCAGCGTTTCGGCCTGCGCCTCGCTGAGTGTGTGACCCAGGTTTCCCAGGTGCCCGATCTTAAGGCCTTCGACATCGAAGACATAGGTGGTGTTGTGGCCCTGCACGGCGCCCTTGGCGTCGTCCTGATAGGTACGGGCGCCGAACACGAAAGCGTCGTGCATCTCGTACTCGCCGGGGCCGTCGATAATCTGGTACTCCGGACGAATGGCATCGATGTTGCGGCCCAGTGCGTCGCCGGTGAGGGCAACGATGTCGGCGTTCTGCTTGCCCATGCCGAATCCGGTCGAGCGGTCGACGGGGTCGATGAAGATCGTGGCCTCCTTGGCCTTGATCCGAACTGCCGTGTGGCCATACCAGCGAATTTCTGCCATCTGTGGTGGTGCCTCCTCTTCAGGCTCGTGTGCGCCGGCGAATACGGCTCAACGCAAAAACCCAGCCAACGCCTGGCGTCCGCAAGGGGTGCCGAAGCGATGCTGTTGCTAACCAAATTGATGTAGATAAGGGGGTGGGAGAGGAGATTTGGTGCCGAGTGACGTGCGTCCTTCCGCAGCCTCCTTCATCGTACCACAACTCGATCGGGCATCGTCCACTGTGACTGCCGGTTCGGGGGATGACACCTGCGAAATCAGTTCGGATCGATCCGTTCATCCTCGCCGCGCAACGTTTCCAGCACCGTTCGGATGCTGTCGAAGCCAAATCCGCGACGCTGCAGGAAGCCGATCAGCCGTCGCTCGCGTACGTCCGCTTCCAGTGATGCAAGTTGCTGCCAACGCTTGCGTCCCACGTCCAGCGCCTGGGCGGTCTCGTCCAGATCCGCCTCCTCGATCGACTGGCTCACCACCTCCGGCGCGACGCCCTTCGCCCGCAGTTCCTGGGCCAGCCGCCGTGCCCCGCGTGGCCGATGCTGGGACCGGTTCTCGATCCAGCGCTGGGCGAAGTCTTCGTCATCCACGTACCGCCACTCACGAAGCTGTACCAGCACGGCCTCGATGATGTCGTCCGCGGTATCGCTCCGGCGCAATCGTTGCCGGATTTCGCCTTCTGCGCGGGGCCGATAGGCCAGGAAGTGGAGGGATGCATTCAGCGCCCGGTGATAGGCCTCGGCCTGGAGTAGGCGATCGAGATCGTCCTGCGTGAGGTCCTGCCCAACGTGGAGACCCTCGCGCTCGACGACCGTGGCGGTGAGACCGAACGCGAATGCGCCGTCGATGAACACGTTGAATCGTTCCTCGTGCCGTGCCTGCACCGTGAGATCGGTGATCTTCCCCGGTCGTGGGTCTGGCTTCTCCGCCGCCGCCCGATCTGGTTGCCGTCGCCGCATGGCTGGCTCCCGTCCTGCGTCGTACTCAGGAAATGCGCGTATCCAGCATGTGCAGCAACCCGGCCAACGCGGCCTGGCGGCCGGCTGGCACGCATTCCGCGAGTGCCTCGTCGGCTCGCTGGTGATAGTTGGACATCATCGCCAGCGCCTGGGCTTCGATACCATGCCGGTCCAGCATCGCCTGCACGTCTGCGACTCCCGCGTCGTCGATGGATTCACCGCTATAGAGGCTGTCCAGTCGTTCGGACTCCTCCGGTGTGGCCTGCTCCATCAACAGCAGGATCGGCAGCGACTTTTTCCGGCGCCGGATGTCGTCACCCTGGTCCTTGCCCGTGTCCTGGCTCGAACCCCACACGCCCAGGATGTCGTCCCGGATCTGGAATCCCATGCCCAGCGATTCACCCAGGTCACCCAGTTTCCCAGCCACCTCGGATGACTGTCCGGCGACAATCGCGCCTGCCCACGCCGAGAAACGCAGGATGGCGGCGGTTTTGCCACCAATCATGGCCAGGTAGTCTTCCGCGGAGACCTGACTGGCATGTTCGAACTCCAGGTCGGCGGTTTGACCACGAACGATCTCGATCGTCATCGCGTTGAACGCGTCGATCATCTGCAGCAGCGTTGTGGGCGGCACGACATCGGACGGCGTGCGCAGGAGGGTGCGCTGAGCTGCCGCGAACAGTGCGTCGCCGGCATTGATGGCCTGAGCGTCACCCCAGATTCGCCAGACGGTCGCCCGGTGCCGGCGATTCGGACTCCGGTCCTGGATATCGTCGTGAATCAGGGTGAAGTTGTGCAGCAGTTCCAGGGCGGCGGCAACGGGTGCGGCCGCATCAATGTTTCCCGCCAGAGCGTCCGCCGTCAGGAACGTGAGATAGGGCCGGATGCGCTTGCCCTGAACGGCCTGGCGTGCCGCGGGGTCGACAACCGCGCCGTCTGGCTCCACCCAACCAAGGTGGAATCGCACCATGCGCCCAAGCAGCGGTGCCATGCCATCGATCTGGTCCACCGCCAATTGCAGTTCTGCTTCAAGCGGTGGGTCGAATCGGTCTTTCATTTCGGTGAGCGTGGTGTTGATGGTGCACTCCCTCCGGAACGTCCGGACAACCTCCCCTAACGTACGGTCAGTGTGCCACGATCGGCACGGCATTTCCTGTAGAATGGAAATCAGGAGGAACAGGGGGACATCACGCCAGTCCGGCGCATGCGCCACGACTCTACCAGAGCCGCGTTACTGACGTACCATCACAAGGGACGACCCATATGCTGCTGTACATCATTCTCATGGCCCCAGCCATCATCCTGTCCCTCTGGGCGCAGTCAAAGGTGCAGGGAACGTACAAGAAATACTCCCAGGTGCCCGCTGCCGCAACCGGGGCCCAGGCCGCCCGGCGGGTCCTTGATGCCGAAGGGCTGCAAGGAGTCGCCATCGAGCCCATCCAGGGCGAGCTCACTGACCATTACGACCCGCGCTCCCGCGTGTTGCGCTTGTCGCAAGGTGTTTACGGAGTGAACTCCATTTCGGCGATCGGAATCGCCGCCCACGAAGCGGGTCACGCCATCCAGCACGCACAGGGCTATGCCGCCCTCAAGGTGCGCACAGCTATCGTGCCGGCCGTGAACATTGGGTCGAAGCTTGGGTTCGGCATTCTGTTCCTCGGCCTGCTCATGAACAACCAGTACATGGCCTGGGCCGGCGTTGTTCTCTTCTCCTTGACCACGATCTTCACCCTGGTCACCCTGCCCGTTGAGTTCGACGCATCGCGCCGGGCGAAAGAGGCCCTCGTGGCTGTCGGCCTGGCCGATGGCGGCGTTCGCGGCGGGGAAGACAGCAAGGGTGTGGCCGCTGTGCTGAGCGCTGCTGCCTGGACCTATGTGGCTGCCTTCGTCACCTCGCTCCTGACCTTGCTCTACTATGTCTCGCTCATCTCCGGACGCCGTGATTAGCATCCCGGTCGGCCAGACGAACGCACAGAAAAACAACCCCCGGTGCACACACACCGGGGGTTGTTGCGACGGTTGGGCGCCGTGGCGAATCTCACATGCTCTCGATTGTCCGCTTGATGCGCTCCAACCCTGCCAGATGCTCGGCCACCGACGTGCATCCCGCGCCCATCGTGTTGATCGAGACGTACGAGGCACCTGCCTGACGCCACCAGTCGATTGCCCGTTGCCAGTCGTCCTCCCCGCCGTCTGCAAGGTTCAGGCGTGGTTCGAAGTCGAAGCTGGCCGGGTCGCGTTCGATCCGCGCCAGTTCGTCCCGAATCACCGAGACCTCATGATCGGAACGCTCCAGATTGATCCCACTGTTCGAGAAGAAACCATCCGCCAGTCGCGCCGCGCGTTGCAGGGCTACGTCGGCGCTGCCCCCGATCCAGATCGGAATCGGGCGTTGCACCGGCAACGGTGCCAACCCGGCGTGATCGATCGTGTGCCACGTGCCTTCGTAGCTGACGATCGGCTCCCTCCAGAGTGTCCTGAGCAGGTCGATCTGTTCTTCCAGGCGGCGACCACGGTTCCCGAATGACTCGTTGAGGCCCTGGTATTCGATATCGTTCCAGCCGATCCCCACCCCGAGCCGGAATCGTCCCCCGGTGAGGACATCCACGGTGGCCGCCTGCTTGGCCACCAGCGCGGTCTGTCGCTGCGGCAGGATCACCACACCGCTGACAGCTTCCATCTCGGGCGCGATCGCCGCCATGTACCCAAACAGCACCATCACCTCGTGAAATGGCTTGGTTTCGTCGTAGCGACCAACCAGCTTGGGATGGTGGTATGCCTGATCGCCGCTCAACACGTGGTCGTAGGCCACCATGTGGTGAAACCCCAGATCGCGCGCGCCTTCGATCCATTGGCGGAGGTGATTCCGGTCCGCGCCAATCTCCGTCTGCGGGAATACCGCACCGATCTTCAGCACCTTCGACATCCTGTTCCTGATCCTTTCGCAACACCATCCGGGGGTGCCGGACGTTTCAATCAGTGTCGTCCTGAGTGGCAGTCTAGGGCCCCGGACGGGACGCTCACATCAGTCATTCAGCCGGATTCCAGGGTGTCGCCATGTCCCATACTCCCAACCACAACCCGAATCTGTCCCCGCGTCGTTCTCGCCGCCAGGTGATTGGTGGCCTGGTGGCCTCCAGTAGCGCCCTGCTTCTGCCTCGCCTGGGCGTAACCCAACAGTCGCCTCCCATCCAGCCGCGCGACGAAACGCCAATCTCCGATCCCACAACCGAGCCGGACGACCAGATCATCGAGCCACAGGTGGAACCAACCATCGCTCCCGACGAGGAGTCGTCCGTCGTCCTCGAACAGGTCGATGCGTCATCTGCACGCTACTTTCCCGTTACCGGTCACAATCTCGCCGAACCGTTCCTCACCGCCTGGTCCGTGGCTGGCGGTGAGGCGCTTGCCGGCCCTCCACTCTCCGAGCCGCGGTATTCGGAAGCCGACGGCGGCATTCGACAGGATTTTCCGGGGATCGCCCTGGTGCACCGGCCGGACCAGGGCACCATTGGCGGAGTAGCGCTACCAACAGCCACGCTGATCAAGATCGACCCTGCCGCAGGGCAGGCCGGTCCTGGCCAATGTGCGACCGCCAGTGTCGCCTGCCAGGTGGTTCCTGACACGGGCCACACTATCTCGGGCGCGATTGCCACGTTCTGGAACGATCATGGCGGAGCGCAGATCCTGGGTGCACCGGTGGGCGAACCCGTCGCACGAAACGGTGCAACCACCCAGGTCTTCGCCAACGCCGTGCTGCGGGAATCATCCTCCGGACAAGTCACGCTCGATCCGGTCAATACCGATATCGTGGCGCCCCTCATGGCATCCGATGCCGCCTTCATTCCGGTGCCACCAACCAATGGCCGGTCATGGCTCATCCGCGCCGAGGGTGGACTCAACCTTCGCTCCGGACCAGCCGCCACCGCCGAAGTCATCGCCACGCTGCCGGACAATGCCGAGTTCATTGCCGCGCCTGGTGATGCGGAGGAGTGGGTAGGCGGCTACGTGGACGGATTCGCTGGCTGGGTCTCTCGGGACTTCCTCACCGAACCGACGGCTCCAGTCACCGAAGATCTCACCTCCTGGCGCCTGGATGTCTGGGCAGGGGCTACGTTGGGCGAAACGAACGTTCGCCGAGAGCCTTCCACGACAAGCACGATGGTCCGTTCACTGACGGCCAGCGATCCCATTGTGGTGACCGACTGGGTCCGCGGCGAGGCCGTGGCTGACAACCAGATCACCTGGGCCGAACTCGAAGGCGGTGGGTTCGTCTACGCCCGGAACATTCGCCGCGCAGCCCCCGTCTCACCCCCACCGCTGTTTGCCGACGCGCCGTCATCCGGCAAGTGGATCGACGTGCACCTCACCCAGCAGCTGATGGTCGCCTACGAGGGCCGGACACCAGTGCGAACCATCGTGACCACCACCGGTATGCCAGGCTGGGAAACACCAACCGGCTGGTTTGCGATCAATCACCGGGTCGCCAACGAGACCATGGAGAGCGGATCCATCGGCGCCGAGAATTTCTACGTGTTGAAGGATGTGCTGTTCACCCAGTACTTCACCGATCGCGGACACGCGTTGCACTATGCCTGGTGGAAGAATGCCGAGACCATCGGTCGACCCGGGAGTCATGGGTGTCTCAATCTGTTGCTGGAAGATGCTCAGTTCTTCTGGGACTGGGCCGACATCGGCACGCCGGTGATCTGTCGCACTGAAAGCGGGATCTAGGTGCCACGTTCGCCGCGTACGAACATTCGCACGCAACTGGCGAACGTGGCATAGTGAAGGTTCTGCCCTGAGAGCAGGTCCTGGTCCGATCATGTGCCGACCGGCCAGTGCGCGTGTTTCTGCTGGCAGTTGCGCCTTACCCTAGCCGCATCCAACATCCACTGGATGCCACCTTGCCTGCGTATGCCCCAATCACCCAAGCCATTTTCATCAGAGTGGATTCAGGCCCCCGAGCCGGAACCCCATCGTCCCCGCCGCTGGTCGGCTGATGCTCAGTCGCGCCTGATGGGCTTCTTCGGTCACTTTCCCGGAGAACGCGCCCTCGCCTTCCTGGTCGTGGCCACGCTCATTCTGACCTCGTTCTGGTTTACCGGTCCGGGCAGCGTGATCCAGCATACCGCCGGAAACGACCTCGTCGCGCACGTGCCTGACAAGCCGGACATTCAATTCGCCCAACCCAAGCCGACCGTGGCGCCGGACATCTCCACCGATTCGCTCCAGGTCACCGACAACCCCGGTGCCAGCGATGCTGACGATGGTGTCGGCGCGGCCGTTCTGCCCGACCTCCAGTTGCAGGCCCCCGCCCAGGAAGAGCCAACGACGATTGGCGGTATCCTGCCGAACAATCGTGTCCTCTCGTTCTACGGCTTCCCCGGCAATCCGGACATGGGGGTGCTGGGCGAATACGACATGCAGCGGTTGCTGGAGTTGTTACAAGAACAGGCCGCTGAGTATGAGGAGGCGGATCCGTCGCGGCCCGTAGTTTTGGCCTTCGAGGTCATCGCGTCGGTGGCCCAGAAGGAACCTCAGGCCGACGGTAGCTACCTGCTCGACACCCCATCCAGCGTGCTCGACCAGTACGCCGAGTTCACTCGTGAGAATGGGATGTTGCTGATTCTGGATGCCCAGATCGGCTATCGCACGGTCGAAAATGACATCAAGGGGCTCCGTCCCTGGCTCGAGCAGGAGCACGTGCACCTGGCCATCGATCCCGAGTTCGCCATGGCTGACGGCCAGATTCCAGGCGATCACATTGGCAGTATCGACGCCGTGGATGTCGAGTGGGCACAGCAGTGGCTGATCGACCTGGCCAGGGAAGCGGGCGTATCGCCGAAGATGCTGATCGTGCATCAGTTCAAGGAGTCGATGATCACCCACAAGGATCAGATTGTTCCCATGTCGGGCGTACAACTGGTCATCGATGCTGACGGTTGGGGTCCTCCCGAACTCAAGAAGTCCACCTACGACTTCGTCAACAACCTTACCGAAGTCGAGTACGCCGGGGTGAAGCTCTTCTACCGGCAGGACGTGCCCCTGATGACGGCCGAGGAAATCGTCAATCTCGACCCCTCTCCTCTCTTCGTGATGTACCAATAGGTCACCGGCAGATGGAACCTGGTGAGCCTGGCTGCCACACGGTCCTTAGGCTATGGCCAGTTCTCTCGGCCTGCAGGTGGGCGAGGGAATGCACGTCGACGACAGTCGGGGCTGGGCTGCACGGTATGCTTCCCGCATGAGGTGGGGGCTGCCCCGTTTTCGCCAATCTTCCGGAAAGCACTGGGGACAAATGGGAAAAATCTACGTTTTGGGGGAAGAGGGGATCGAGCGATTGCTTTCGACGGCGCTGGTCGGCCGCATCGCCTGCTGTGCCACCGCCACCGATGGTGAAGCGCGCCCGTTCCTGGTTCCCCTTGCCTATGGCTACGATGGGTACGCGGCATATGCTGTGAGCGGGCCTGGCCGCAAGATTGATCTGATGCGCGCCCAGCCGCTCGTGTCGTTTGAAGTGGATGAAGCAACGGCGGAAGATCGCTGGTCGAGTGTCATCGCCGAAGGAACCTACGAGGAACTGACGTCCGACGTGGACCTTTCTCACGCTCACCGGGTGATCTTTGGCGCCGAGAGCGATCATCCTCCCTTTGCACCACACCAGGTTGTCTATCGCCTGGTGCTCACTCGCAAGACCGGCCGCTTCGAGCTTCCCGACGACGAAGAACCCCCACAGGGTGAGTTGCGTCCTTGACGACGGTTCATCCATCCATGCCCACGGTCGTGGAGCCTGCCTATCCAGGGAGGTCTTCGCTACCCCCGTGGTTGCACCCCCACATGCCGGGAACCGGTGCACGAATCAGGCGCACCCAGGTGTTCCATTCGCCCTCATCTCGATTCAGGCATCCCGGGTTGGTCATGTTGCACCACTCCTGACCGGATTGGTGACCCTGTTTTGCTGACAACGACCGGAACCAATGGCGTTGTGAAGTTTGTCACGGAAAACGCGTTTCTCGCCTAACAAACAGGAGCCAGGAGACCGATCGCTGGCTTGACGCGCTCCCGGCATACGGTGTATCACCTTGCATGAAGCTCCAAACCAAGAGCCTTGTGGCGAGCGACTGCTGCCAGCCAGGCAGTGGAACATCGCCCCGGATGGATCCCACGAGGATCACGGGTCACCACCGAAGTGCCACGGACGACCATGGCGCGAAAGATCTCACTGAGGAGGACAAACGGTGAAAGAGTATCTGCCGAATCCGGTCAACGAGCTTATGCGCGAATCCTTTACAGGGCGCATTTCCCGGCGCGATGCCATCAAGCGCGGTGCCGCGCTTGGTATTTCCGCGTCGATGATGGGGACGATTCTGGCGGCCAACGGTGCCGGTGCCCAGGATGCCACCCCCGACGCTGAGGCCCAGCCTGCCGGTTGGGCGATCGAAGTGCCCGAAGGTCTGCCGGATCTGTCCGGTGTCGAACTCAACGTCATGCTGGGTTCCGATGGTGTCGGTGCTCCCTTCGACCAGGCTTGCTGCGACAAGTTCGCCGAAGCCACGGGTGCCGTCGTCAATTACATCAAGGGTGCGGAATCCGCCACCGAGCGACTCACGTTCCTGCTCCAGACCATGGCCGCCCAGTCGAGTGATATTGATGTCGCCCAGATCGACGTGATCTGGCCCGGTATCTTTGCTTCCCATGCGGTGGATCTCACCGACCAGGTGGGTGATATCGGATTCTTCGACCGGATCCTGGAAAACAACACGGTTGACGGCAAGCTGGTTGGACTCCCATGGTTCACTGACGCCGGTCTGCTCTACTACCGCACCGACCTCATCGAGAAGTACGGCTACGAAGGTCCTCCGACAACCTGGACTGAGCTGACCGAGATGGCGCAGACCATCATGGAGGGCGAAGTTGCCGAGAATTCCGCCTTCACCGGCTTCACGTTCCAGGGCGGTGCCTACGAAGGCCTGACCTGCAACGCCCTGGAGTGGCAGTTCTCCAATGGCGGTGGCACCATCATCGACATGGATGGCACCGTCACTGTCAACAACGACCAGGCCAAGGCTGCCTTCGAACTGGCCGCCAGCTGGGTCGGCACCATTTCTCCGGAGGCCGTCACCGGCTACATGGAAGAAGATTCCCGTGCCGTCTGGCAGGGTGGGAATGCCGCCTTCCACCGCAACTGGCCGTACGCGTACGTGCTGAGTGCGGCGGCTGACTCGGTGATCAAGGACGTCTTCGACATTACCCAGTTGCCCATGGGTGACGGTGATGGCGCGGCCCATGCCGCCACGCTTGGCGGTTGGCAGATGTTCGTCTCCGACTATTCCGAGAACCAGGATGCCGCCAAGGCATTCGCGGCCTACATGGTCTCGCCGGAACTGCAGAAGGCGCGTGCCATCGAGCGCTCGTCCCTGCCGACGATCGGTGACCTCTATCAGGATGCCGACATCCTCGCGGCGAATCCGTTCTTCGGCGATCTCTACGATACGTTCGCCTCTGGCTCGGTTGCCCGCCCGTCGACGGCGTCGGCCGATCTCTATGGCGAGGTTTCGCAGGTCTACTTCACGGGAGTCAACGAGATTCTCACCGGTTCTGATGTCAACGAGAAGGTCGACAGCATTGCCAGCGACCTCGAAGACATCATGTCCGACCTCTAGTCGAGCACTGCTGGACGCTGAGGTAAGCAGGATGCATGGCCACCGGGCGTCAGCAATGGCGCCCGGTCGTCCATTCGGTCACGCAGTTGGGGGGACCAGATGGAGCCAGAGATTTCCGGAGTTGAGATAGCCCCACCGGTACCCCGGGCCGATGTTCAGCGGTTTGCCGGGTTGCGCGGTCCGAAGACCGCAGTTGGACGGCAGCAGGAGCGCCTTGCGTGGTTGCTGGTTTTGCCCAGCCTGCTTGTCGTCTTTCTGGTCGCGATCTATCCGCTGTTCGAAACGTTTCGCTTGAGTTTCACCAACACCCGTCTGGCAAGTTCGCGCGAAGTGCGCAATGTCGGTTGGGACAATTACCGGCGCTTGCTCGAGGACGATCAGTGGTGGCGATCGCTGCAGAATACGCTGATCTTCACCGTCTCCTCGGTCGCGCTCGAAGCCATCTTCGGCATGATCATCGCCCTCACCATCCACTCCGCATTCAAGGGGCGGGGACTTGTTCGTACCTCGATGCTGGTGCCATGGGCGATCCCGACCGTCGTCTCCTCCCTGCTCTGGGCCTGGATGCTGAATGACACCTATGGCGTCATCAACTCGATCTTCATTCGGCTTGGGCTAATGGATGAGGGCCGCAATTTTGCCTGGATCGCCAACAAATCCACCGCGCTCGGGGCGATGATTGCCATCGATGTCTGGAAGACGACTCCGTTCATGGCCCTGCTGCTGCTGGCTGGACTGCAGATCATCCCCTCGGATGTTTACGAAGCGTCATACGTCGATGGTGCCAGCAAGTGGCAGCAGTTCTGGCAAATCACATTGCCGTTGGTGAAACCGGCCCTGCTCGTGGCGTTGATCTTCCGCACCATGGACTCGTTCCGGGTCTTCGATCTGATCTACGTGCTCAAGCAGGCAGCAACCGATACCATGTCGGTCGCGATCTACACGCAGAATCTGATCATTGGGTCCCAACGGATTGGGGCAGGATCCGCTGCCGCTGTGGTCGTCTTCCTCTGCATTGGTCTGATGGTGCTTGGCTATTCGCGTCTCGTCAGCGTTGAGGAGGCATAGGATGGCCACCGAATCCCCACGAGTTGACGGCATCACCATTTCCCAGGATGAACTGGAACGTATTCGTAGTGCGCACACCACGAATACGCGCCGGAACTGGTCGCGTCTGTTCGGTCGCTTCTGGTTCTGGATCCTGATCGCGATCATCGTGGTCTATACGTTGTTTCCGTTCTATTGGGCCATCGTGTCGTCGCTGACACCCACGAACGATCTCTACGTCGTGCCGGTCAATTTCTGGCCTCAGAACATCACGTTCGAGCACTACAAAACCGTCTTCCAGAACTCGAACTTCATGCGAGCGTTGCTCAACTCCACCATCGTTTCAACGTCGGTGGTGCTGCTTGCCTTGCTCTTTGGCACGCTGGGGGCCTATGCCCTGGGTCGGCTGAACTTCCGTGGCCGCACCATCATCCTCTATCTGATCCTGTCGATGACGATGTTCCCGGCCATCGCCATCCTCGGTTCGCTTTTCCAGATCATGCAGCGCACCGGGGCCTACAACACCCTTTGGGGGCTGATAATCGTCTACCTCACCTTCACGCTGCCGTTTACCGTTTGGGTGCTGACCAACTTCTTCCGGGCCATGCCGGCAGAACTGGAACAGGCCGCCCTGGTGGATGGCGCCACGCCCATGCAGGCCCTGCGGCAAATCCTGATGCCGCTGGCGGTGCCCGGCATGGTGACAACCGCCTTGCTGGCCTTCATTGCTGCCTGGTCGGAATACCTCTATGCTCGCACCTTCACCTTGACCTACTCGGCAAAAACCGTGCAGGTCGCCATTGCCGACTTCACGGGCAACCAGCCATTCGAACTGCCGTTTGCGGTCCGCATGGCGGCGGCTGTCGTCGTCACCGTGCCACTCCTGGTCGGCGTGCTGATCGTCCAGCGACGCATCATCGCTGGCCTGACGGCAGGTGCAGTCAAGGGGTAGCCTCCAGCTGCGACGG
>CAZNQC010000079.1:0-12421 GCA_964574825.1 uncultured Sphaerobacteraceae bacterium
GAGAGTGGCAGACGATGGAGTTGCAGGCCACAGAAAATGTACCGCGGTAATTCTTCAATTCGGTAATTCCCAGTTTCGTTGATTCCATAGGCTTTCTCGGCCGTATTTAGCGCGGAATTACCGCGATTTACCGCGGGATGATGCCGAGGTGAGGACGAAGAAAATAGGAAATAGAAAGTAGCAAATAGCAGAGCCGGGCAGACCGATCCTTCGCTTTGCACAGGACAGGTTCCGTCTGGTCCTACTTATCGTACGCATCGAAGGGCCGAAATCTCGCCACCATTTTTCAGATTGGCTGTACGTTCGCGGGTGGGGCAAGAAGCCGGCAGGTGGCTTCCCAAGGGCGGACGACAGAATCGACGCAGCTACCACGCGATGATTCCCCACTTGCTGATTCAGGTCTGCCCGTAGGTGATGAAGGGCGAGTTGAAGGGCGGACCCACAGGCGGGCCGCGGTTTGTTCACGCGTGCCATGGCATTCGGGGCCGGGCCGAGAGCCCTCACGTTCTGGTGGCACCAACCTGAGCGTGTGCCAACGTCGCCGGGCTGCTTCTAGGTGTGGCGCCAGCTTCCCTGCTGGTAGCGCCAGGTCGATTGCGCCGGGCTGCTTCTAGGTGTGGCGCCAGCTTCCCTGCTGGTAGCGCCAGGTCGATTGCGCCGGGCTGATGATCGGTACGACTGAAACGTCGTGAGGAGCCATGTCTGCGTGCTCGACGGAGACTTCGAGGATCTCGTCTTCTTCACAACGCATCTCAAGAATGGCGGCTGCGTGGGGTGGTTCGATGAGAGCGGCAAATCCGAGTTGGAGGACGGCTCCCTCGGCGATCTCGTAGCGGACATGGACATGTCCGGAGAGGACGACGATCGGTTCCGGACGGTCGTGGAACCTGCTCCTCGAATCGTCCCAGGTTGCGTCGCCGGCGTAGGGAAATCCGGCTGCAGTCAGATAGTCGCCGACGTCGATCACGGGAAAGTGGGAGAGGATCAAGGCTGGACCATCGTCTGATATCTGGATGCCGCCCGTCCACCAGCGTTCGGGGTTCTGCTCGACGCGGACATCGGTCGCGCGAACCACAGTTGGCCACGACGGAAGTTGTCGATTGGGCAGGTTGCGCTCGATGGCAGCCGGCCAGTCAATTCCATCGTGATTGCCGGGCACGATGAGGACGGGTGTGCCCAGCGCGGCGAGCTTGCTCATTCCCGCATCGAGGGAAGCTTCATCCTCGAACATGACGAGATCACCCAGCACGGCGATGGCATCGACGTCGCGTTCGGCGAACCAGGCCAGGGCATCGTCGAGCATGGTTTGTGACCGCTCGAAGGGATAGTCGTTGATGAACCGGCGCGGCGGGGACCCAGCCGGGGCCAGGTGCAGGTCGGTTACCACGCCGAGTCGCAGGTGCTTGCTCACCGCTCGTTACTCCATGAGTGCCATATTCAGGCCGGGTGAGCCCTGCCGGGTTGGTGGCAGCTCACATTGGCGGTGACGATATCTGGCCGCGAGGCGGGTGGCAATAGGTGGTCAGATGCCGCAGACCTCCGCAGACCCGGTGGGAGTTGGGGAACGGGTGGATCCAGACGGGCTGCGTGGGGAAGGACGCACGGACTCCCGCTCATTGGTGTAGACGAATTCTCTTTGGCATCGCGGGAACCGAGCGTCCCTACATCTCGACGTTGAGATTGCGACACTTCATGCTCAGGACCGAACAGATACCCATGGAGGGTGCGACTCCGCGTCCAGGGACACGTCTTTGTAGGGATGCGCAGACCTCCGCGGCATCGTCTGGGCAATGCGGGGTTGCCGTCGCGGAGGCCGAACCTCTCCTCCCCTGACCTCTCCTCAGCATGAGGAATGGAACCGTCCTTACGTTTTGGTTGCGCCGTCAACGCCTCCCCCGAAACCTGAACACTTACCTTGGGAATGGGGGCTTGACAATACGGACTGCGTTGATTATTGTGTACGTACAGTTCCGGGGGCCGAACCGATCGACTCCCTCACTCGCGAATGACCGCTCTGGCAACGAACTTGCGGGGAGTTGCCACCAGGTCAGGCATGCGAGGCTCAACAGGACAGGATTCGCGTTGCGGGGCGTCGGATTCGGAAGTGTTGGGCGGCGAGGGAGCGGCCGATTCGGTCCTACGGAACCTGTGCGTTAAGGTTCCTGCGGTTTGGCAAGCGGGCCGACACAGCCGAACCAGTTCAGTGCATGGAATGATCGCGTCGAAGGCTCGGCAGGTGTGCCCCTACGACATTGCCGGCCATCGCACTCGATTCCGCAGCCATCGCATTGAACACCCTCCTCCCCTTTCTTCCTCCTGTTCCCTGTGCGAAAGTGGCGCCAGATTCCAATTCGCCACCGCAGGGAGTTTTTCGATGGTTCAGTCGTTCACCGCTGTCATCACCTCCGATCGCTACAGTGATTCCAGCACCACGCTCGAGGCCGAGCGCGAGATTCTCAGCGCCTATCCCGATATCGAAGTGGATCTCCGGATCGAGCATTTGGGTTCCGAAGCCGACCTGGTTCGATTGGGAAATGAGGCCGATGCCCTGTTCCTGAGCACCCGCGATGCGGTTCCCCGGTCGGCGCTGGAACAGATGCAGCGCGTCAAGGTGATCGCGCGCTATGGCGTTGGTCTGGACAATGTCGATCTCGATGCCGCCGCCGATCACGGTGTCGTGGTGACACACTATCCCCAGTACTGCTCCAACGAAGTTGCCGATCATGCCGTCAGCCTGGTGCTGGCGCTCAATCGCCGCCTGGTTCAGTTGAACCAGGATCTGCATGAGGGTGCCTGGCTGCGGCATGCCGCCCTGACCGACCAGATTCTGCGTGGTCCGGTCAAGGCCCTCCGCGAGACAACGGTCGGGATGGTGGCGCTTGGCAGAATTGGCGAGAACATTGCGGCGCGACTGAAACCGTTTGGGGTCAGCTTGTTGGTGAGCGACCCGTATATTGACCCTGCCAGGATCGAGGCCGTTGGCGGCCGATCGGTTTCCCTGGACGAACTCGTGGCGGAGGCAGACATCGTCGTGATGATCAGCCCCCTGACGCCTGAGACGCGCGGGTTGCTGGGGCCGGAGCAGTTCGCCCGGATGAAGCCGGACGTCGCGATCGTGAACACGTCGCGGGGACCGGTGATCAATCAGGCGGCGCTGATCGAGTTCCTGCAAGCACACCCGATGGCCCAGGCTGGGCTTGATGTGTTTGAAGTCGAGCCGTTGCCGCAGGATTCGCCGCTCTATCAACTCCCGAACGTGATTCTGACGCCGCACTCGGCGTACTACTCCGAGCGATCGGTGCAGGTGTTGCGCGACGAAACGTTCCGTTCGGCCATCGACGTATTGCGGGGAATCCGGCCGCCAACGGTGGCAAATCCGGCCGTGCTGGACAAGGTCGTCCTGCGGGAAGCCGATATTTGATTGAGGCGAGATGACAGAAAACAGAACGTGGAAAACAGGAACCAGTGAGGCTCCGAGTGGACCATCACGCCGGACTGATGCGCCCTCCGTGAACGGGCATAGGTCAAGATTCGTGCTGGCGATGACCAGACGGAGGAAGCCCACACACCGACCAAACGAGGCGGTCAACCTGGCCGTGGATGGTCGGCCGGGACTTCCGACCTGACGCACGCATACGGCGTAGCGGTTCAGCGATGTCCCGATCACGACGAGCGTCACACACGAAGAACTGCACCCTCCGTGAACCCTGGGGGTGGATACAGGTTGCGGGCGACATGTAGCATAGGCAGGATATCCGCCGGAACACTCTGGCTGTCGCGGAGCATGCATGACTACATCGTCCGACGTGGCGCCTGGCGCCACCATCACTCCCATTCGTCCGGGAGAACCGATCGAACCATCCGGGAATCCGGAAGACCTGATTGACGAGCGCCTGATCCGCGCTGCCCAGGCCGGTGATCTCGATGCCTTCAACGACCTCGTCAGCCGGCACGAGCGGTCGGTCTACAGCGTTTGCCTGCGACTCCTCCGTGAACCCGCCGCGGCGGAAGATGCGACCCAGGACACCTTCATCCGGGCCTGGGGCGCGATCGAGAGCTTTCGCGGTGGGGTTGTGCGCCCATGGCTCCTCCGGATTGCCACCAATCGCGCCTACGATGTGATCCGCTCGCGCAACCGGCGTCCGACCCGATCGCTTGACGCCGAGTTGTTCGAGTCGCAGCCGGAGTGGACCACCCAGGCCCAGAGTGAGGCTCCGGAGTCGTTTGCCGGCCGCACCGAACTGGCCCGGTATCTCGAAGCGGCGCTCGATCAGCTGCCCGAGGATCAGAGGACGGCTATCGTGCTGTCCGATGTACAGGGATACGGCTATGAGGACATTGCCAACGTGATGGGCGTGGCAGTGGGCACGGTGAAATCGCGAATCAGCCGGGGACGGTCGGCCCTGCGAACCTTGTTAAGACAGGATGAAGCAAACCGGGAACTCTTCGAGCGGTTCGTTCGTTACTCTACTGAGGAAAAATAGGCGGGCTGCGCCGATCGTCCTCCGCCAGGAACTGGCGCTCGTACGTTTGACTGGATCACTCGATCCTCGAGGCACCACACATTCCATGAACGTCCTGACCGTTGTCTCGCCGATACGCCGGGCTGGAGGTCCGAAATGACCACCAACATGAATGCTGATACGCTCAATGCGTGGATCGACGGCACACTCGATGCAGGCGATCGCGCCGATGTCGATGTCGCCGTTGGGCAGGATCCGGCCCTGCTGCAGGAACTCCTCGAATTGCAGGCAACTTCACGGCTGCTGGCCGAATTGCCATCGTTCGCCCCACCTCGTTCGTTCCGGCTTGGCACCGAATACGCGAAGCCAACACCCATCAGCCAGGCGCCGTCCAACGTGCGGACTGCCTTGCGGTTGCTGCCTGTTGTGCGCACGCTGGGAGTGGCTGCGGCCCTGATCTTCATGGTGGTGGCGGGCTCACTCTTCTTCGACATCAACGGCGGCTCGAACTCCAACCCGGCCACGACCCTGCAGCAACAAGCCGTGATCATGGGCGAAACCACTGGCCATGGTGATGCGTCTGAGCAGGCAGGGGATGACGCTGTCAACGCGCAGCACGATACGCAGCAAGGCCTGGTCGAGCGCGGCGATGCCGCATCGGCTGCGGATGAGCCAATGGAGGACATCTCGGCCCTCGCGCCAGGTGTCGCCGAGGAACAGAGCCAACCGGCGGCCGAACGCGCAGCTCCGTTTGGTGCGACCAACCAGGACGAGTCCGATCATTCGAACTGGATTCTGGCCAGTGTCGTTTTCGGCGGAATCGCTGTCGTCTGTGCCGCTGCCTGGTTTGCCATGTCGACCACCGTTCGCGATCAACGTTCCTGACGTCGAATTCGTCCCTTTCCGTTTCGTTCCTGGCAATAGATTCATTCGGGCCGTCCTTTCATCCCCCGACGGTCTGGAGACGTTGTTGCCTGAACCCTGTCGTTCGCTTTCGCTGGAGGATCTCCGATGAATCACCTGAAGGCACATTTCCCCGCCAGGCTCGGCGTGATTGCCGTGCTCCTGATGGGACTCTCACTCATCTTTTCGCCTCTCGTTTCGGCCCAAACGCCCTCTACCAGTGAAGACGTCGTGCGCACGATTTCGGTGAGCGGCACAGGGGTGGTGAAACTCGATCCCGATACGGCCAGCGTCAGTCTTGGCGTGGTGGCGACGGATGAATCGCTCGAAGAGGCGCAGACCAGCGTCTCCGAAAGCCTGGCATCCATCACGCAGTCACTGTCGGATGCCGGGATCGCGGCCGAGGACATCAAGACGTCCTCCTACAACGTCAACCCGATTGCCGAATACGACCGCAACGGCAACTATGTCGGGATCGAGCGCTATGAAGTCTCGGCCGGACTGAACGTGATCGTTCGCGACATCGATTCCGTTGGCACGGTGCTCGACGGAGCGGTCGAGGCTGGCGCGAACAATGTCTGGGGCATCAGCTTCTATGTCGACGATACGTCGGCAGCCGCTTCGCAGGCTCGCCAGGCGGCGGTGGAAGATGCTCGCGGCAAGGCCGACGAACTGGCCACGGCTGGCGGCATGGTGGTGGTGAACATCATCTCGATCCAGGAGTCGTACGCCCCGGCGCCCAAGGCCCAGCAGTATGACTATCCGATGGATGCGAGTGCCGCGGACGCCGAACGCTCGGCGGTTCCGATCAGCGTCGGCCAGTCCGAAGTGCGAGTGGAAGTCCAGATCGTGTTCGAGATCGAGGCAGCGGCCGGATAACAGTCTGAGCCGGTCTGATCTGAGCAGACAAGAGCAACCCGGAGGGACCTCGCTGGTCTCTCCGGGTTTGTCGTGGATCAGCTGCCAGGACTGGTCAAACGGAATCCGAGTGAAAGGCTGCGGTTTCGCGGAAGTGGGCACAGGCTTCCGCGGTGGGTCGCATCTCGGCATGCGCGATCTCGCGGAGGCCGAGCACCCCTACATTTGGACTCCTTCTCCCATCCTCGCGGGCGGAGTCGGCATTACCTTTCGGCGGATTGTTCAGCCAGGATGTCGAGCAGCAAGGCATAGCCTCGGCGTCCGCGCAGGAAGTTGGCAACCGAATAGCGTTCGTTCGGGGCGTGTGCGCGGCTTCCGGCGCCGCTCCAGGCGTAGCCAATCGTATGGATGCCCAACTCGTCGAGGAAGACGGCGGTAGCGGGAATGGTGCCTCCGGCGCGAAGCGGGATTGGGGCTTTGCCGTAGAGCTGGGTGAGCGCCTTGTCCACGGCCTGGTAAACCGGGTCGGACCGGTCAACGAGGTAGGGCTTGGCGCCAACTTCCGATGCATGAATCTCAACCGTGCAGCCGACCGGCACATGCTGTTCGACGTGCTGGCGGATCAACTCCCTGATTTCGGTCGGATCCTGGTTGGGCACCAGCCGACAGGTCAGTTTGATGTGAGCTTCGCCCGGTGTCACGGTTTTGCCGCCGGCTCCCTGGAATCCGCCCCAGATGCCATTGATGTCGAGCGTAGGCCGCGCCCAGATGCGTTCCTGCGGCGTGTATCCTGCCTCGCCCCACAGTTCCCGGAGGCCAAGATCGTCCAGCGTGCGCTGTTCATCCCAGGGGACGGCGGCAGCTTCGGCCTTTTCGTCGGCCGTCAGTTCCAGAACCCGGTCGTAGAAGCCTGCAACTGCGACCTTGCCATCGGCCGTGTGGAAGGATGCGGCGAGTTCGGCAGCAGATCGTGCTGCATTCGGGGTGATGGCGCCGAACTGACCCGAGTGCAGATCGGTGTTTGCGCCCCGAACGGTAATCTCCAGGCCGGTCAATCCCTTGCGGGCGATGGTCTGCGAGGGTTGGTCGTCGCTGAACTGTCCGCCGTCAGCCGAGAGCACGGCATCGGCCTGCAGGGTCTCGGCCTCCTGCCGAACCAGGGCGGCGAACGAGGGGCTGCCGATCTCTTCCTCACCTTCGAACACGAAGGCGACATTGATGGGCGGTTGCCCGCCATGAGCGATGGCGCTGGCTTCCACGCCGTGAATGGCGGTCAGCAGGCTCCCTTTCATGTCTGCCGCACCGCGGCCGTAGACCAGGCCGTCGCGAATCTCGGGTTCGAATGGCGGCGATTCCCAGAGCTCGAGCGGGTCTTCTGGTTGGACGTCGAAGTGCCCGTAGACCAGCACCGTGGGACGGTCCGGATGGACCTGCCAGCGTCCGATGACCGCAGGATGCCCGGGAGTGTCGACGATCCGGACGGTGGGGACGCCTGCGCGCTGGAGGCGGGCGGCCACCCATTCGGCAGCCAGCCTTACGTCGGAAGCCCGGACGGGATCGGTGCTGACGCTGGGAATGCGCACCAGCTCAAGGAACTCGTCGAGCGCCGTCTCTTCAGTGGCTGCCAGGTGTGATTCCCAGGTGGTCATGGGTGAGGTTCCTTGCATGGCCCTGCGACGACGGGCGAGGCGGACGCTGTCTGCCTGGGTCGTCAGACGTTGGCCAGGCGCTGGTCGACGAGCGATTCGAAGGTGTCGATCTGCTGCCGGATGACGTCCAGGCTCGATGCCCAGAATGTCTTCGAGGTCGTATCGATCCCGAAGCGGGCAGCCAGGGTCGCAGCATCGGCGTCACCGGTGGCGGCCAGCAGGTCGTCGTAGCCGGCGCGGAAGGATTCTGGATCTTCCTGATAGCGAGCATAGAGTCCGAGCCCGAAGAGCAGTCCGAACATGTAGGGATAGTTGTAGTAGGCCGCGCCGGGGGAATAGTAGTGACTCTTCACGGCCCACATGTATGGATGCAGGGTGTCGGGATCGATCCCGTCACCGTAGGTTTGCACCTGCGCATCGTGCATCAGGGCGCAGAACTCCTCCGGCGAAAGGGTTCGTTCCTTGCGCTGGTCGAAGACGGCCTGCTCGAACAGGAACCGGCTCGTGATGTCGACCACGATCTGGGCGGCGTCCTGCAACGACCCTTCCAGGATTGCCAGCTGGTCGTCCGGTGATCCCGTGGCGATGGCGGCATTGCGCAGGATCGTCTCGCAGAAGGTGCTGGCGGTTTCGGCCAGCGTCATCGGCGTGCCTTCGCGGCGCAGCGACGGCACGTCCTGTTGGCAGAGGTTGTGGTAGGCATGACCGAGTTCGTGGGCCAGGGTGCTGACGCCGTCGAAATTGCCGCCAAAGTTGTGCAGCACGCGGGACTTGCCACCGCCGATCGGCATGCAGAACGCGCCGCCGCCCTTGCCGGGACGCGGGCCGACATCGATCCAGCGTTCCTCGACCGAGGTGAGGACCAACTGCCGCATCCTGTCAGAGTAGGTGCCGAACTGCTCGGCGACAAAGGCCCAGGCATCATCCCAGGACCAGTCGGACTCGTCGGCGGCCACCGGAGCGAACAGGTCGTAGAACGCGAGTTGTTCGACCCCAAGCAGACGGGCCTTGGCCTGGAAGTAGCGGCGCAGGTCCGGGAACGCATCCCGGGCCGCTTCGAGCATCGCGTCCAGCGTCTGGCGGTCGATCGAGTTCTGGAACAGGGCTTCGTCCAGCACCGAGTCCCAGTTCCGGCGGGAGGAGACGGTGATGTGCTGACCCTTGATGCCGTTGAGGGCGGCGGCGATTGGGGTTTCCCAGGCCTTCCAGGCGGCGATTTCCGCGTGGTGGGCGCGCTCGCGAACCGAGCGGTCGGGATCGGAGGCGAGATTGCGAATCTCGGTGATCGGCCGTTCGGTGACTTCACCGTCCGCCTCGAACGGGACGGTGATCTGCGACGTCACCTCGCCGTACATGGTGCTCCAGGCCGAGCCGCCACTCAGGGAAAGGTCCGACTGGAGCGATTCCTCGGCCGGGGACATCAAGTGCCGGGCTTCGGTGGCGGCCTTGCGCAACTGGTATTCGTATTCGGCCGCCACAGCCGAGTCCTTCACCAGCGCATCGATGTCGAGCGTGCCGAGCCAGGCCGTCATCCGGGTGCTGAGCGTTTGCAGGCGGGCCATCTGCATCATCAACTCGCTCATTTTGGCCTGGGCCAGCCGGTTGCGGGAGTCGACGGAGGTGAATCCATAGAGATAGGTGGCGTTGCGGAGTGTCAGCTCACCCAGTTCGTTGACGCTGGTGAGCATCCGCTCGACGCCAGCCACCACCTCGGGGCCGCGTGTTTCGGCAAGCGCCTCCACCGCTTCGAGGTCGGTGGCGAACTGCTCGATGGCTTGCAGCGTCTCGGCATACGAGGCTTCACGCTCGGGCGAATCGATGGCGGGGAAAATGCTTGTCATGTCCCAGGTGGGCAATGCGGTCGTGGTCTCGGACATCAGGAAACTCCTGGCGAAAGTGGTTGGATCCAGTTTGAATCAATTCTATACAGGGTCGACAGCAGTCGCTTGCCACGGCAGTGTGACGTCTCTTGCCGCTCCCACGTCAGATTGGCCCGTTTCCAGAAATGAATTCGGGCTAACTGGCCTGGGTGGCGAAGGTCACGTTGGTGGCATTGTCTTCGGCGAACCGGAGATCCCATTCGGTGGTAAAGAGGAGGACGGTGCGGCCCTGCCGGTCCTCGGCGCGCATCCGGCCGCGCCCGTTGCCAATGCTGATGATCTCGGTTTCGTCACCAGTTACCCAGCGGGCGGCCGAATAGGTCAATGGTTCCATGATGGTTTCAACGTTGTACTCCGCTTCGAGCCGGAACCGCACGACGTCGAACTGCAGCGACCCGACGGCACCCATGATCGGCTCTCGGGAGCCGGTGCTGAGCGGATAGAAGAGCTGGATTGCTCCCTCTTCCTCGATCTGGGTCAGGCCCTTGAGGAACTGCTTGTAACGGTCGGCCCGGGCGTGTCGGAGGAGCGCGAAGTGCTCGGGCTGGAAGCGCGGCAGGTCGCCGAACGACCCCATCGGCACCGAGCTGATGGTGTCGCCGATGGTGAACGTGCCGGGATTGATCAGGCCGACCACGTCGCCGCCGTAAGCTTCGTCGACGACCTCGCGGTCCTGCCCGAAGAGTCGCATTGGGCGGGCGAGGCGCACCTTCTTGCCCATGCGGGGGTGCCAGGCATCCATGTCGCGCTCGAATCGCCCGGACACGATGCGGAGGTAGGCGACGCGGTCGCGGTGGCGAGGATCCATATTGGCCTGGATCTTGAAGACGAAACCGCTGAACTCCGGATCGGTTGGCGCGACTTCACGTTCGTCGGTAGCCCGAGGCTGCGGCTCTGGCGCCTGTTCGATGAACCGATCCAGGAACAATTGGACGCCGAAGTTGGTCAGCGCGGAACCGAAGCAGACCGGGGTCAAAGTGCCGGCATGGACCGCATCGAGGTCGAACTCGGTGCCGGCCATGTCCAGCAGTTCCAGTTCGTCGCGCAGGGTGCTGGCGAGGTGGTCGCCGATGCGGGCATCGAGTTCCGGGTCGTGGAGGCCGGTGATGTGGACCGGGGCCTGGCGGGCGCCGTGCTGGGTGCGTTCGAAGAGGTGGACCGTGTCGGTGACGCGATCGTAGACCCCGCGGAAGTCGGGGCCGTCGCCAATTGGCCAGTTCAACGGATAGGTTTGCAGGCCGAGCGTGCGCTCGATCTCGTCCATCAACTCCAGCGGGTGCTGGGCAGGACGGTCGATCTTGTTGATGAAGGTGAAGATAGGGGTCTGCTGGGCGCGACAGACTTCGAACAACTTGAGTGTTTGAGGCTCGATACCGCGAGCACCATCCAGCACCATCACGGCGCTATCGACTGCGGTCAACGTGCGATAGGTGTCTTCGGAGAAGTCCTGGTGGCCGGGGGTGTCGAGCAGATTGAGCTGATAGCCACTATAAGGAAATGCCAGCACCGTGGAGGTGATGGAGATTCCGCGCTGCTGCTCCATTTCCATCCAGTCGGATGCGGCGTGGCGCTGCGTTTTGCGCGCGGTGACGGAGCCTGCCAATTGAACCGCCCCGCCGTAAAGCAGCAGCTTTTCCGTCAGGGTGGTCTTGCCGGCATCCGGGTGGGAGATGATGGCGAAGGTGCGGCGCCGGGCGACTTCCGAACGAAGCGAGTCATCGCCGGTGAAGGTGGTCAGTTCGGTGGCGTCGATATCGATGTCGATGGCGGCCACCGCAGAATCGGTGTCGGTCATGAATGGTCCTGAACGGCTTCGGGGGAAGCGTGGAGAGAAGCGGGTAGGGAAAAGCCCGGAGAAGTGTGCCACGCCCGGCAAGGAGACGCAGGGGTTCCCCGGAATCAGCATGGTGTCGAGAGCTGGACGCTATGGTGGACCCGACCTCGTGTCCGACACTGGGGCTGGCCGCAGGACTGGTCGCACGTAGAGCAAGGTCTCGTTGGCGCCCGCTCGCAGCACGCGGGTGATGACATATTTGGTCTGCTGGGTGTGGTCGCGCCAGATATCGCCGGCCTGGAACTGACCCATGCGCATGTCGCGGGTGGTGCGGGAGACGATTTCCCAGGTGACACGGCCGCACCGGCGGCAGGTGAGGTACTGGTCGCGATCGTTGGAGGTGCCAACAAAGCCGCGTGGCGAGTGCACGGTGTCATCACTGCCGCACCAGGGACACGTGCGTGGCGTGCCAGTTCCTGACTGATCGGCTTCCTCGGTTGCGGCACGTCCCGCTGACCGGTCGCGCGTCGAGTTGCGATGGTGCACGAAGGCTCGCTCCCTTGCTCGGTCCCCGCGGCAGTGATCTGCGATCGCCTGCCCTTCTGGTCATGGTACTGCAGGAGGCAGGCAAACTACGGGTCAACTGGCCGAACCGGCAGGAACCTGCTTGCTTTGATACCCCCCAGGGGTATAATGGAATCAGAAATTGGGATATTGTCGCCGGCAGCATCGCCGGTGAAGGATGGGTGACATGTCGACGCCGACGCTGACTCCGGCACAAGCGATAGAGGTTGACTTTGCGGTCGATGGCATGACCTGCGCCTCCTGCGTGGCGCGGGTGGAACGGGCGCTCGGGAAGGTCGATGGTGTGGACGATGTGGCCGTGAACCTGGC
>CAZNQC010000079.1:12521-14296 GCA_964574825.1 uncultured Sphaerobacteraceae bacterium
GTCGATCGGGCTGGCTACGCGGCGACGTTGCCACATGCGGCCGCTCCCGTCTCCCGGACGGACAGTGCCGCCCCTACGGCCGCCGAACAGGAGGATGAGCAACGTCACGCCCGCCGCGATGCCGAAATCGCGGATCTGAAGCGGAAGTCGCTCGTTTCGCTGGTCGTGGGCGCCGTGATGATGGCGCTGATGTTCCTGCCGCTGCCCATCAGCGAACAGACGCTGGCGCCGTTCATGCTGATCGCCGCGACCGTGGTGCAATTCTGGGCGGGGCGGGTGTTCTACGACCAGGCCTGGAAGGCGGCCCGGCACGGTGCAACCAACATGAACACGCTGGTGGCAGTTGGCACGTCCGTTGCCTACGGCTATTCCGCGTTCGTGACACTCTGGCCGCAACTCGCGGTGCGGTGGGATCTGCCGTACAACCTGTACTACGAATCGGCGGTCTTCATCATCGCCTTGATCCTGCTCGGCCGCTGGCTGGAGGCCCGGGCGAAGAAACACACCGGCGACGCGATCCGCGCACTGATGGGTCTGCAGTCCACCACTGCCCGTGTCATTCGCAACGGGGTCGTGCAGGATATTCCAGTCGATGCCGTGGTGGTGGGCGATCGCGTTCGCGTGCGTCCGGGTGAGAAGGTGCCGGTTGACGGGGTAATCGTCGACGGGACATCGACCCTGGACGAAAGCATGCTGACGGGTGAGAGCCTGCCGGTCAGCCGGGGCGTTGGCGACCAGGTGATTGGCGCCACGCTCAACACCACCGGCTCCTTCATCTTCGAGGCGACGCGGGTCGGCAAGGACACCACGCTCAACCAGATCGTGAAGCTCGTCGAGCAGGCGCAGGGGTCGAAGGCGCCCATCCAGCGCCTGGCCGACCAGATCTCGTCGTATTTCGTGCCCGCCGTTCTCGCGATTGCCGTCATCACCTTCGGCATCTGGATGATCTGGGGGCCAGATCCCAATCTCTCCTACGCCATTACGGCCACGGTCGCAGTCCTGATCATCGCCTGCCCGTGCGCGCTCGGATTGGCAGCGCCGACCGCGATCATGGTTGGCACCGGGAAGGCGGCAGAACTCGGCATTCTGATTGGCAATGGCACGGCGCTCGAAGTTGCGCGCCGGGTGAACACGGTTGTGCTGGACAAGACCGGCACCATCACGCGGGGCAAGCCTTCGGTGGTGGCGACGATCCCGGCACCAGGATTCGATGAGGAGACGCTGCTGGCGCTGGCCGCCGGGGCAGAACGTGGTTCGGAGCATCCGCTGGGGCAGGCCGTGGTCCGTGCGGCAGAAGGCCGCCAACTGACGTCCTTCGAACCGCGCGACTTCAACGCGGTGACCGGGAAGGGGCTGACAGCCATCGTCGATGGTCGCACGGTCGCGATTGGCAATCGTGCCCTGCTGGCATCATTGGGACTGGAACCCGGTGCGCTGGCAGAAGAAGCGGCCCGGGCCGCCCGCACCGGCGCGACGCCCGTCTATGTCGCAATTGATGGCGCGTTGGGTGGCATGATCGCCATTGCCGACACCATGAAGCCGGAATCAGCCGAAGCCGTGGCCCTGCTCAAGGCCCTCGGCCTCGAAGTCTGGATGCTGACTGGCGACAACGAAGCCACTGCCAACGCAATTGCGGCCGAGGCCGGGATCGAGCACGTTCTTGCAGACGTGCTGCCTGACCAGAAGGCGGCCAAGATTGAGTCGCTCCAGGCAGAGGGCTGCCAGGTTGCGATGGTGGGTGACGGCATCAACGATGCGCCGGCGCTGGCCCAGGC
>CAZNQC010000080.1:0-10577 GCA_964574825.1 uncultured Sphaerobacteraceae bacterium
GCGCGACCGATCCGCGGTGTCAGCACGATCGCTGCGATGGTGACCATTACCAGCACGGCGGAAATCTGCGGCACGTCGAGATCGAACTGATTGATCAACACCCAGATGCCGAACGAGAAAAAGATCTGCTGGCGGGCACCATCAAGCAGGCAGAGGAGGTAGTAGAGACGGTATTCGCGACGGTAGACGATTGGTTGGCGGCGCTGGGCACCGGCGAACGCTTCGCCATTCCGCAGAGAGGGAAAGTTGAAGATGAACAAGGCAGCCAGGAAGGCCATCACACCGCAGATGACGAACATTCCGTTGAAGGAGATCCAGCCCTCCTGAAAGAGGAGGAAGACCATTGCCATGCCAACCAGAGCGCCCATCTGGTTGATCGCCGCCATTTTTCCCAGAATGCGGCCACTGTGTTCCTGCCGGGCCAGGGTCAGGCCCAATGCACTCTGGGTTTGCAGGAAGGTGTGGTAGCCGATGGATGAAATGACCACCCAGGGCGCCACGGTCCAGAACGATGTCGAGAAACCGAAGAACCCGTAACCTACCGCCAGCAGGAGCAACGCGCCGAAGGTCAGCCGCGGCAGGGACAGGCGGTAGAAGAGCGCCGTCAACCAGATCAGCAGGAACCCTGGAATCTCCCGGATGGCGGTGATGTACCCGAACTGCGGTCCCTTGAGGCCGAGTTCGTCCTCGAAGTAGTTGCTGACGATGTTCTGGTGGGCGGCCAGCGCGAAACCAAAACAGAAGGTGGTCAGCGCGAGGAGGATCGTGCCACGGCCAAGCGGAGTGGTATACCACCGCTCCTGTGCCTGGTCGGCGGTGGGGATGGCTTGGGTCATCTGGTGCTACTGTTCCCGTTCATGCAAGGTACGGGCAGATCACACGACCGTGCCCGGCCACGTGATTGTATCCGGCCAGCAGCGGCTGGCAAGCACCACCGGAGTTACGCCAGGAATGTGGAATCCGGAAACATACGTCGACACGGATTACGGACTCGATGAAGGCGAATCGTTCGAGCCGGACGACGCCTGGGAGCCC
The DNA here is from genome assembly GCA_964574825.1 of uncultured Sphaerobacteraceae bacterium. Lineage (GTDB taxonomy): Bacteria > Chloroflexota > Chloroflexia > Thermomicrobiales > UBA6265 > JACCYX01. Next base: position 1,036 of record CAZNQC010000080.1, read on the forward strand.
GAACCATTCGACCCGTCCCAACCACACATCATGACGGTACTCGGCCCGATCTCTCCGGACGATCTGGGCATCACCTACGTCAGCGAGCGTGTCGCCGGCGGCATGGTGGAGACGGTGGACGACCTCGCCATCACGCGCGACGAACTGGAGTACTTCATCACCGCCGGCGGTGGGTCGATGGTCGATGCTTCCACGCCGGACGATGGGCGGAATCCTGACGCGCTCCTTGCCCTTGCCCAGCTGGTGCCCGCCAACCTGATTGCATCCGCCGGTCGCGGAAGTGAGCGAACGGCCAGCCTGGTCCCCGGCGCTGGTGACGAAGAGTTTCTCCACGATGAGTTGCTGGCCGACCTCTCGGCACCGATCAAGCCCGGTCTCCTCGCGTTTGGCACCAGTCCGGAGACGATCACGAACGTCGAACGAGCTCACCTGCGGGCAGTGTGCCGGGTTGCCATCGAAACCGGGTATCCGGTTGCCGCTCAGCCGGAGGCCGGGTCAATGGCGGTGGAGCTGCTGGACATGGCCGCGACGGCTGGCCTGTCTCTCGACCGGGTGATCGTCGGCCACATGGATAGCGGGCTGGCCTGGGACCAACTCGTGGCGGTCGCTGCGCGCGGGGCGTGGTTGTCATTCGATCGGGTTGGAAACCAGAGCGTTGCAACGGATCGCGATCGTGCGGCAACGATCGTGCGCCTGGCTGAAGCCGGGTTTTCCGACCAGTTGCTGGTGTCCCAAAGCCTTTCAGGGCCCACCGAGTACATCACGCAGGGTGGATCACCGGGCTGGATTCACCTGATCGAACGGTTCACCCTGGACCTGATGGATGCCGGTGCCGATGCCTTGCTGGTGCGCAAGCTCCTGATCGACAACCCAGCCCAGGCATTGACCATATTCCCACCCGATGCCGAACAGGCGTCCATTCCGGTATAGTCCGCGCAGGTGGCACGTTTCCCTGATCTGGAGGTTCGAAGATGACGACTCGTGTCTATCTCGCGGCAGCGCGGTTTCTCAACGAACCACCCCAGGCATCGGACCTGCCGGTCGAACGCGTCTTCGTCAACTCCTCGGATGTCCCCGAAATCTGGGTCGAAACCGAGAGCCCCAGCATCCCCGATGTCGGCCGGGTGGCAATGTTCGCGCTGAGCCGCCCAATGGACCTGGGCTTTACGCGCGTGACCGGCACGATCGAGCGAAAGCGAAGCAAGTAACCCTCCAGATCCAGGTTCGGACCCGCAGAGAACAACCATGAGCCCTGACTCCAGGGCTCATGGTTGATACGTGTGAAATCTACTTTCTAGTTTCTTCTCACCGCTATCTATTTGCCCTGCTGGCGGAACACTGGAACTGGCTGGCGCTTGTGTTCCGAGACGGCATTCAGGCGTGTGACGCGGTCCAGTACCGTCGGATCGACGCTGCTCGTGTCGCCGCCTTCGATGGCGACCAGGGCACCGTCAAGCTGCTCGTAGGTCAGGCCAATCTCGTCCTCGTCGGTCTGGCCCTGCCAGAGTCCGGCGGAAGGTGGCCGGTCGATCACACTCTGCGGTACGCCGATTTCCTGGGCAACGGCTCGCACCTCGAACTTGTAGAGATCAATGATCGGGAAGAGGTCAACACCGCCGTCGCCATATTTGGTGAAGTACCCAATCGAAGCTTCACTCTTGTTGCCCGTGCCGACGACGACGCCCTTGACCAGATTTGCCACGTAGTAGAGCGTCGTCATCCGCAGGCGGGGTCGCACATTGGCCTTCGCCAGGTTCCGGCGTGCATCCACGTCGTCGGAAGCACCGCTGGGTAGAAGATTCAGGGCATCGAGGGCAGCTTCGGTTGGCATCGATGCCTGAAACGTCTGGGCGAGTGAGGTGAGGTCAACAGTCAGTGTGCGGACGCCGAACGCCTGGGCCACCTTGTTTGCCTGCACGGCGTCGTCTGGGTTGGAGGCCGAGGGCATGATCACCCCCAGCACCCGCTCCTTGCCGACGGCCCGCGCCGCCAGACCGCACACCACAGCGGAGTCGATGCCGCCGCTGAGGCCCATCACGAAGGTGTTCGCGCCACTCTCCTCGAATCGTTGCTTCAGCCAGGCAGAGACATCATTGGCCAGTTTCGCCGCGTTCACCGTCTCAATCGTTGCCGTCGTGCTCATGCTGCAATGACCTTCCTGCCTGGATCTGAAACTGGGCGAAGCGCAAGCTAGATGTGGATGGCGTGCCCCATGGCGTCGTGCGCAGCCTCGCCGATCACTTCCGACACGGTCGGGTGCGGGTGCACGGTAGCAGCCATTTCCTGGACGCTGGCATTCATGAAGCGGGCAAGTCCAGCCTCGGCGATGAGCTCGGTGGCATGGACGCCGATGATATGCACACCGAGGACGTCATCGGTATCAGCGTCGACCACCATCTTGGTGAAGCCAGTGGTGTCACCCTCGATGACGGCCTTGGCATTCGGCGACATTGGGAACTTGCCGATCTTCACGTTGTAGCCAAGCTCGGTCGCCTGCTTCTCGGTGAGACCCACCGAGCCGATTTCTGGCTCGCAATAGGTGCAGCTGGCCGAGTTCAGAACATCGAGCGGCCACGGGCTGAGACCAGCGATGTGCTCGACGGCGATGATGCCATGGTGCATGGCGGTGTGGGCGAGCAACTGCTGGCCGTTGACATCACCAATCGCATACACGTGCGGCACGTTGGTCCGCATCATCGAGTCGACTGGAATGTAATCGCCTTCGGTGGTCACGCCGGCGCTGTCGAGACCTATGTCCTCGATGTTGCCCTGGCGGCCCGTCGCGACGAGGAGAATATCGGCATCGATCACCGTCTCCTTGCCCTTGGCGTCCTTGACCTTCATCGTGACGCCCTTGTCGCTGACGGTGATGTCGTCAGCCGTGGGGCGCGACTCGGGATAGACGTCCATCTTCTGGCGCTGGAACGAGCGGAGGAGTTGCTGCGAGACCTCGGCATCTTCCTGTGGCACGACACGACCGACGAGAGAGACCTTGGAGCCATAGCGATGGTAGACGCTGGCCCATTCGACGCCGGTGGCGCCGCCACCACGGACGATGATGCGCTCGGGCATGTGCTCCAGCACCACCGCGTGATCGCTGTTGATCACCCGCACCCCGTCGTACGGCACACCCTTGATCTCGCGAGGGCGGGATCCGGTATTGATGATCACATCCTTCGCGGTGAGGTCGAACTTCTCACCACCATCGTTCGGGGTGACTTCGACGGTCGTGGCGTTCTTGAGGCGGCCACGACCCATGAAGACCGGAATCTTGTGCTTTTTGTCGAAGAGATACATCAGGCCGCGATACTGGCCGTCGACCACCTTGAGGGAGCGCGCGAGGGCGTCCTCGTAGGAGAAGTCGATGCCTTCCGGCACTCTGACGCCGAATTCACCCGCCTTCTTCACCTCGTCGAGCACACTGGCCGACTTGAGGAACGCCTTGGTCGGAATGCAACCCCGGTGGAGGCAGGTACCACCGAGCTTGAGTTCTTCGACGACCGCCACGTTGAGTCCGAGTTGCCTGGCCCGGATTGCGGCCACGTACCCACCGGTACCACCGCCTAGAAGCACGAGATCGAATGCCTGCGATTTCTGCTCTGCCGCCATCCTGGTGTGCACTCCACTTCATTGTGTTCGCGCGAACGGGCCCGAATTGCCAGTCCGTCGATTGCTGCCGGTATTATCCATCATCCCATCAAGCAGAACAGCCACAACGGCCAGTCCAATGGTTGATCTCACTGCCGGTCGTTTGGCGAGGATAGCGAGAGTTGTGCCAGGTGACCAACCTGCGGCCAGGGATGACCAAACGGGAATCCCAACCAGGCTCCTACCACTCGCCGGCGTGCCAGGCGTGGACCATGCCGTTCCGGATGCCGCTCGGCACAGCATGGAGCGACGATGGATGGGTCAGGTCCGCCACAGCTGCAGCGATGGCCGCGCCGGCGGGAATCATCTGTGCTCGCTCAATGGCGACTCCCAGATAGGCCGCAATTGCGGCAGGTTCCGCTGCCGCGATGGCATGCATCAGATCGGGGAGCCGGGCCGGAACGAACGGGATCGCCACCTGGTCCCACCGGGCCAGGGCGGCCAGAAAGGTGCCGTTGCCACCGGAAAGCACGAGACCTGGTGCCTGGACCGCGGCCAATACGGGTGACGAGGCGAGGAACTCACGCGCCCTCGCAAATGCGTCATCGACATCGGGACCAGGAGGGAAAGTTGTGAACGACGCGTCGGCGAGGACGCCGGAACCGATGTCATTGGATTCCGACGCGACCAGGTCACGGTTCCGGATTGCGAGGGCCTCTGAGGATCCGCCGCCGACGTCGACCAGCAGGAAGTCTCCGGTGGGGGGAAACAGGTGACGCAATCCCGCCCAGGTGAGGCGCGCTTCCAGGTCACCCGAAATCACCTTGACGTCCCAGCGCGTCTGCTCCGCAATTGCGTCCAGGAGCACCTGGCCATTGCTGGCGCGGCGCAAGGCAGAAGTGGCGACACCAAGGAAGATGTCCGCACCAAGGGCTTCGGCCCGCATCTGGTAAATCCGGAGGGACCCCAGCGCCCGCTCCAGTCGTTGGGGCTCGATTTCGCCGGTGGCGGCGATGCCGGCACCGAGACGCACCGTATCCGCAAACTGATCGACGTCGACAAAGGATCCGTCCTCGGCCAGGTCGACGACGGAGTACTTGAGGGTGTTGGTTCCCATGTCGACCAGGGCGAGACGTTTTGGCATCAGGCAGTCACCTTGTAGGATGCGCGTTCCAGCTTCCTGGCAGCCTTCCGCCAGTTCGGGTAGCCGCTGGACTTCAACTGGTCAATTGTCGCATCCAGGGGGTACTCAACATAGCGGAGTTCGGTCGACCACCTTTGGATCGCCGGATCCCAGGTGATCAGGCCCCATTTCGAGCGCAGATCCTCATCCTTGGGATTGCCGACCGCCGAGACATCGATCAACTGCGTCTCATCGACCGTGCGTTGGTAAGCGATATGCAGGTGCCCGAAGGCGATCACCGCCGCCTCAGCGTCTCCGAGCAACTCCTGTACTTCCTGCTCGGAGAAGTCAGGGTGGATGTGGGTATCCATATTGCGGGGATTGGCGTGAACGACCAGCAAGTCTGCCGCCGGGTCGGAAAGCTCGTCGGGAGAAACCCGCAACTCGAACGGGAGGCTTCCGAGCCAGGCAAGTCGTTCCTTCCCCAGTTGGCGAGATACCCAACGGGCGGGTGCGGAGTTGCGAACGCCTGCCGCCAGGTCCCGGTCGGTGTTGCCCTGAATCGAGGGAATGCCCTCCTGGCGAAGCCGATCCACGACGCCGACCGGGTCTGGTCCCCCTTCGGCCAGGTCGCCCGCAACGATGATGCGATCGACCCCCGGTTCACTCGCAATGTCTGCCAACACCTGGTCCAGCGCCAACGAGAAGCCATGAATGTCCGAGATGACTGCCACTTTCATGCAGTCGCATGCCTTTCCACGTCATGGAGAATGGAGACTGGCGAGCGGATTCTCCCCTCGCCCTCATATGACATGAAAGGGAATGGGACGGATATGGTCAAGGTTACCGCACAGGATTTCAGCAAGAGTACCCTCCAGCAACGGCCGGAGATGTTCGAAGGCGAGGTTCGAGGCCAGAACCTGGTGGCCGAGGGCGATGCCCCTTCCCAGCGGGTGACAGCGATCACGTTTGTCGACGGTGCGCGCAATCGCTGGCACTGGCACGGCACCGAACAGGTGCTGGTGGTGACGGACGGAGAAGGGATCATTGCCGATGCCGATGGCGAGCATGAAATCGCAACTGGCGATGTCGTGTTGATCCAGGCCGGAGAGCGTCACTGGCACGGTGCCCGGCCTGGTGCATCGATGACGCACCTCTCGATCCTGCTGCCGGGAACGATGACAATCGACGAAGACCAGACGCCCTGAACCGAACCGCCAGGCGTCCCCGGGCATTTGTGTGAAACCTGGCAGTGTTCCAGACACGGAAATCGCCGGAGGGATTGTCCTCCGGCGATGTACATCTGTCCGTTATCTGTAGTCGTGGCGGGTGATCGCCCGGAGCTTGTCGATTGGAACTTTCGGTTCCCGGCGCTCATTCAGCAGACCGTTGGTCTCCTGCTCGGTGTCGGTCAACTGGGTGTAGCAGAAGCCGCAAATGTATTCGGACTCACTGAGAGCATCGGTCAGGGCGCGGTACTGGGCCAGATACTCCTCTTCCGAGCTGACCTTTCCGTAGCCGAACCAGTTCTCATCGGCATCGGGCGCGTAGGACACTCCCCCGTATTCGGTCACCATCACCGGCTTGCCATCGGTGCAGAAATCGCCGACGGCGATGTGGCGGGCGCCGGGGAAGTGGGTGGCCATGGTCCGCGGAAGATGCTCTTCGGCGGTGTAGCGGTCGCGCAGGACCTGCGGATCCCAGGTGTAGTCGTGAATGGTGACCAGGTCGCCGATCACGTTCTCCCAGCCATCATTGCCGATCACAGGACGGGTGCCATCCAGCGTCTTGGTGCGGTAATAGGCGGCCTTGACGGCATCCTGTTGTTCGCGGGACAAGCCAACCTCATCGACCCCCCAACTCTCGTTGAACGGCACCCAGGCAATGACGCTGGGGTGATTGCGGTCGCGCAGCACCGCTTCGCGCCATTCGTCGAGGTGCCAATCGATCGAACGCTCGGTGAAGAGGAACGAGTTGGCGGTTTCGCCCCAGAGCAGCAATCCAAGCCGGTCGGCCCAATACAGGAACCGCGGATCTTCGATCTTCTGGTGGTTGCGCGCTCCGTTGAATCCAAGCTCGAGGATGAGTTCTACCTCTCGCTTCAGGGCCTCGGGCGACGGCGCTGAGAGCTGGCTCTCCGGCCAGTACCCCTGGTTCAGGACAAATCGCAGGAAGACATCGCGGCCGTTGATCCGGAAGCGCCGCCCGGAAAGCTCGATCGTGCGCAGGCCGAGATAGGTCTGGACCACGTCGTCCACGGTACCGCCGCGCAGCGTGAGCGTCGCACCGAGGAGAGTTGGCCGGTCGGTCGTCCAGAGCAGGTCATTGGGGTGGATATGGCGGCCACCGCGATTGACCGGCAGTTGTCCGGCAATCACCCGGTTCGTCGCGGACACGGTCAAGGTAGTGAGGGGAGTGCCGTCATGTTCCAGCTCGATGGAGAGCGTGGAGTTCTCCGCTGGTGCCTGGGAGAGCTCGATCTCGTAGTCAACCAGCCAGCGAGCCGGATCAAAGCGCCAGCGCATGTGCAGAATGCGGGCCGCGGGGGACGTCTCGGTCCAGACTGGCTGCCAGATGCCGCTCGTGCGGTGATACCAGATCACGTGGAGCTCGGGCAGCCACTCCTGCTTGCCACGCGGTTGCTCGATATCGACTGGGTCGTCCTCTGCCCGGACGACCACCACGTGCTCGGTGCGAGTCGAGTCGAGCGCCGCCGTGATGTCGCAGGAGAATGGTGTCTGGCCCCCAACGTGAGAACCTACCCAGGCACCATCGACCCAGACCGTCGCCTTGAAATCGACCGCCCCGAAGTGCAGGAGTTGATGCTCGCCCTCGGCCAGCGGTTCGATATCGAGCGTTCGGGCGTACCACAGCACCCGATGGTAGCCACGATCGACGACCCCGCTAAGGAGCGATTCGGGCGTGTACGGCACCGTGATCGTGCCATCGATTCGCTCGGGACTGGCATACCACCGCTCACTCAGCCCGACATCCTCGTCGTCAAAACGGAACTGCCAGGTACCGTTCTGGTCACGCCAGCCGGGCCGGACGAACTGGGGATTGGGAGCGGAAGCCACTTGGTCGACGAGCATCGAATTCTCCTGGAATGGCAAGACACGGACCGCATGCTGGATCAAGCCGCATCATCACCCTGGCGCAGCGATCCGACAAGTACGCAGGTGTCCATTGTGGCGACCGTGTTCGCGACCGGTGTTGCAGGATCACCGGTCAGGGCCGCCAGCGTTTCCTCCGCCGACACTTGCCGGTAGGTCACATTCGCACCGTCCTGGATGATCTGAACGATCGCGTCATCCCCCTGAATGAGCACCTGGTTTCCATTGGTGGTCACCTCGCCATTCAACCGCGCGGACTCCCGGATGGTCAGGGCCCGGGCGAACTCGGATGCATCCTGTTCCGAATCCCAGGCGCTCTGCCAAATCACGGCCAGATCGTCATCGGTGGCGAATACGGCGTAGGCGTCCCCGCCCCACCCGGACGACGCGATCTCGACCTGATTCGCCGACAGGTCACTCTCGCCAAGCAGGATCGAAATGACATATTCGCCCATCGTGTCGCGATCGATCTCCTGCCACTCCTCGCCAAGCTGCCCAGAGTAGTCTGGAACTGCAACGTCGACCGGCAATTCGCCGTCGAGGTACTTCTCGGGGTGCATGACCTGCTCGCTGGATGCGGGAAGGTCCTCATAGGCAGCGTTCACCAGATCCCAACCGCCTTCGTCGTAGAGGAACTGCACGAACGCATACCCGTGGTTGTAGGGGAACGTCAGTGTCCCAACCAGGAATGCGGGCAGGTCATCCAGCGAGCCGGTGTCCATCCCCTGGACTTCCGCCAGGTAGTCACGCGCCAGGGACATATCCGAGAGCAGGTAGTCGAGTTCCGCGACCGTCGCGTCACCTTCCACCAGGGAGCGGAGAGCCAGTGACTGGTCGGTAGACAGGTTCTGTTCGGAGTCCAGCATGGCGGCCAGATCGAAATGCTGGTCCTGGAGGGCGTGGACAGTTTCGTGGGCGTAGGTGACCTGGTCGAACGCGCCGGTTTGACCGTCACTGCCAAAGGTGATGACCACCATCTCCTGCGTGTAGGGATCGTAGTAGCCGGCAACGCTGCCGCCGAGTAACTCGGCGTAGACCTCACCGAGATCGTCATCCGGGTCTAGCAAGCCAAACGCCACCAACACCCGGGCGTCCTGATTGCGCTCGGCCGGTGGATAGTCGGAGTCCAGGCTGGCGATCGTTTCGGCCTTGTACTGCTCCTGCGAGATGGTGGAAACCTGGATCGGTTCCAGCAGTTCCAGCCCGCGGATCTCCTCCATGTCAGCTTCGACTTTGGTGCGGACATCTGGTGTGAGTTGCGCGCCAACCGGCACGACTCCGATCAGGAAGGCCGTGACAACCAGCAGAATGTAGCGAAAATGCGACATGGAACGGAAGCTCCGCTGCGCGCCCGTCAGAGTCAGGCGGCAGGTGATTTGGTTCGGCCACGCCGATTGTTCGGGTGGGCCGAACCTGGGACGAGAGGATCACAGGATGTTCGAACTGGACGAATTGCGAGCAAGGGCGACCGCGTTTTTCGACCGCCCGTCGTTTAGCCAGCCAGTGTTCGTGGCAGACAACACGGTCGCAATTCTGGACGATCGAAGCGGGGTGCCACAACTTTCGACGCTTGACCTGGCAACCGGAGACGTCACACCTGTGACCGCGTTCGCCGAGCGAGTCCTCACGCTGAGTGGTGGTCGGCACGGCACCATCGTGCTGGGTATGGACACCGGCGGCGACGAACGCCAGCAAGTCTGGCGGCTTGCACCAGGCGA
>CAZNQC010000080.1:10677-14225 GCA_964574825.1 uncultured Sphaerobacteraceae bacterium
GTCCGGAGATACTCGCAACCTGACGCCTCACGAAGGGGAGGCGTGGATCCTCGGAGCATCGTTCACGCCCGACGACCGCGAAATCTGGTTTCTGACCAATGAAGGCAGCGAGTTCGTCCGCCTCGATGCACTTGACATAGCAAGTGGCGAGCGCCGCACGGTGCTCGAAAACCCGGATCACGACCTCGAAGCCTTCCGGATTTCACCGGATGGATCGCGGCTTGTCGTTGCTATCAACGACAATGGATGGTCCCAGATCGAGATCCACAAGACAGGCGTACGTTCGCAGCCAGACGTCCTGGACGACCTCCCCCACGGCACCGTCGATCGCTTCGCCTGGCATCCAGACTCGACCAAAGTGGTGTTCGGTTTCTCGTCAGCGGAAGATCCGTCGGCAATTGTTGTTGCGGGAAACGACGGATCGTTTCGGGTGATCTCCGGAGAGGATCCCGCGCAGCGTCCTGAAGTCTCCACTCCGGAACTCGTCTCGTTCCCAACATTCGACGGGCGGCAGATTCCGGGCTTCCTGTTCAAGCCAGCCGGACCAGGGCCATTCCCGGTGCTGGTCGAAATCCATGGTGGCCCGGAGTCCCAGCGTCGACTCCAGTACTCCTCGGCCGTACCAACCAACCAGTTGATCCAGTCATTGGGGATAGCCGTCCTCGCGCTGAACATCCGGGGCAGCATCGGCTACGGCAAGACTTACAGTCACCTCGATGACAAGGACAAGCGTCTGGACACGATCAAGGATGTCGAGGCCGCTGTTACGTGGCTCCGCGGCCGCGACGACGTGATTTCCGACCGGATCGCGGTGATGGGCCAAAGTTACGGCGGCTACATGACCCTCGCCTCGATCACCTTCCTGCCTGACCTCTGGACCGCCGCCGTCGATGTCGTCGGTATCGCCAACTTCGTGTCCTTCCTCGAACGGACCGGACCATGGCGCCGCAAACACCGGTCCGAGGAGTACGGCTTCCTGGAAACGGACCGGGAGATGCTCGAACGCATCTCACCGCTCAACCAGGTCGAGCGGATCGTGACCCCGCTGTTCGTGATTCACGGCCGCAACGACCCACGCGTGCCCCTCTTCGAAGCCGAACAGATCGTGGCTGCCCTCGAATCTCGTGACCAGGAGGTCCACCTGCGGGTATTCGACGACGAGGGCCACGGGCTTTCGAAGCGAAAGAACCGGGTGGACGGCTACGCCGAAGCGGCGGGATTCCTGGCCCGCCACCTGCTCGCATAGGCAGGAAATGACGGCTCCCGGCTCGTATCATCATGGCACCCTGTCGCCCAATGACAGGACCCCTCATGCACCAGACGGGAGCCGTCCCCATGTCCTCTGCTCCAACCATTTCCACCCTCGCTGAACTCACGGAATCCGGCTACACCTCGCGCAGCGTCCGCCAGGAAATGCGCGACAATCTGGTCACCCGTCTCCGGGAACGGAAACCGCTCTTCGAAGCCATCCATGGATACGAGTCCACCGTCATCCCGCAGTTGCAGAATGCGATCCTCGCCGGGCACGACATCATCCTGCTCGGGGAGCGGGGGCAGGCCAAGACCAGGATTGCGCGGTCGCTGACGACCCTGCTGGACGATTGGATGCCGATTGTGGCCGGTTCGGACGTCAACGATGACCCGCTGGCGCCGATCTCGGCGACCGGCAAGGCAATCGTGGCTGCGGAAGGGGACAGCACGCCGATCGAATGGGTCTCACGCGACCGGCGCTATGCCGAGAAACTCGCCACGCCAGACACGACCGTTGCCGACCTGATCGGCGAGGTCGACCCGATCAAGGTGGCCGAGGGCCGCTACCTCAGCAATGAAGAGATCATTTCGTTTGGCCTGATTCCACGTACCAATCGCGGCATCTTCAACCTGAACGAGCTGCCCGACCTGGCCGAGCGAATCCAGGTCGGCCTGCTGAACATCCTCGAAGAGCAGGACGTTCAGATCCGCGGGTTCCAGGTGCGGCTGCCGATCGACCTGCTGGTCGTGGCCTCGGCCAACCCGGAGGACTACACGAATCGCGGGCGGATCATCACCCCGCTCAAGGACCGCTTTGGCTCGCAGATCCGGACGCACTATCCTGAAACCGTGGCGTTCGAGAACCGGATCGTCGAGCAGGAACGCTCTCACCCCAACATCCCTGGCGTCGAGGTGAAACTTCCGGATTACATGCAGGACATCGTCACCGAAATCTCGCACCACGCCCGAAATGCGCCCATCGTCTCCCGGCGCAGCGGGGTCTCCGTCCGCATGAGTGTCGCCAACACCGAAGCCCTGGTCGCGAACGCCGTTCGCCGCGCCCTGGCGACTGGCGAGCCATTGGCCGTCCCTCGCATCTCCGATCTTGACGCGATCTATCCAGCCTCGATGGGCAAAATCGAGTTCGAAACGTTCGGTGAAGGACGGGACGAGGATGCGCTCGAGCGACTCGTCGCCGAGTCGATCCGGTCCGTGTTCCTCCAGCGGGTCGATCCCGCCCTGCTGGGTCCACTGGTGACGGCCTTCGAGAACGGCCTGGTCGTGACCATTGGTGAAGAAGCCGACGCCTATTCCTATATCCACCAGGTGAGCGCCGTGGACGGCCTGGCCGACATCGCCGGCACGCTGGTGACCTCGAACTCGCCCCAGGAAATGGCGGCCGCGATCGAATTCATCCTCGAAGGACTGCACCAGGTGCGGCGGGTCAGCCGGCGACACCGCACCGGAACCGGCACCACCTACGCCGCCTGATCTCCCGCCCCATCACCATCGCTCGCGAAAGGCGGTTCCATGCACCACGTCTTCAATGCCGCCGAATACCTCCGCTGGGACGAGTCGATCGAGGCGTCTATGACGCCCGACGAACTGATGGACGCCCTGGCGGAGGATATTCTCAAGGACGGCGACCTGAATCTCGCGATGCAGCGCGCGTTTCGCTGGGGCACGCCGCAGGGCAACAATCGGGGTCTCCAGGACCTGCTGCGGCGCCTGAAGGAGGAGCGGCAGAAGCTGTTGGAGCAGTTCGACTTCGGGTCGACCGTCGACCAGATCCAGGAGCAGCTGCAGGACATCGTGCGACGCGAGCGGTCCACCGTGCAGGAGCGCCGCGACCAGCTCGACGCGGCCGACGGCGACGAGATGGCCGGATTTGAGGAGTTCATCCGCCAGCGCGAGGAAACCCTCGACAACCTCTCCGAACACCCGGCGGAGCAGATCCAGCAGCTCGAATCCTATGAGTTCCTCAACCGCCAGGCAGGTGAGGACTTCGCTGAACTCGTCCGCGCCCTGCAGCAACAAGTCGCCGACGCCTTATTCGGGAATCTGATGGGCGGCAGCGGCGAGGGTGGCCAAACCGATCTTTCCGACATGAAGGAATTCCTGCAGGACCTCAACGAGGCCTTCGAGCAGGAGCGACGAGGCGAGCAACCCGACCTCGACCGCCTCAACAACCGCTGGGCGCAGCAGTTGGGTGGCCGGGTGGGAAGCATGCAGGAACTGCGGGAGCGCCTGCGCGCCCGCATGCAGGCCGCGCAGAACCTGGTCAACATGCTCTCGCC
>CAZNQC010000081.1:0-8832 GCA_964574825.1 uncultured Sphaerobacteraceae bacterium
TGGCCCGCACCTACGAGAAGCTGGCCGTCTCGAACCGCCGCGAAGCCGTCGAAGCTGCCCGCAGCCTCCGGCTGATGTAGGTAGTGAGTCTGAAAACCGGAAGCATAGAGACACAAAACAACCGCCACCCTCATTGGTGGAGCCAGTGAGTTGACATCTACTAAAACAACGAACGGTATTCAAGCCCAGACTAATCGTGAATGGTGTGGGACTCTCAGACCTAACCGTCAACCGTCACGTCAATCCTGAGCACCCGCAGGCGGAGCGGCTCCAGGGTCATTTGCGAGGCAACTGAGCAGTCACCAGCCAATGCCGAATGGTGTCGAGTAGTGGTCAGGCTGTCGCGTGCAGCAGCGACCAAACCTGATTTGCTCAGGATCGCTTGCAATTCAATCGATGGGCGAATCAGCCGTGAGACACCTGACCCAGTTGTTGGGCTCCCTCCGGTCCCAATACAGGTCGTAGACGGCCGGAGGGAGTCGACCAACAGCGGCAGGGAGGTAGGCAATGCAGACAGCAACGCAACTATGGCAGACGGGGCAACTCTGGGCGGAAGGATTCGACGCCTAACTCCTGCCAGGCTGCTGCCCCGTTGTCACTCATGAATAAACCGAGCTAGACGCAGTCGTACCGACGCCGAGAGCAGAACTTTGCTGTTCCCGTACTACCTGCAGGAATTACACAGAGATCAAAGAAGTAGGGACCAATCTGTCCGCAATCATCCACAGAATCGCATGCTCGAGGCGGATTCGACGTCGTGATCTCACTCCAGCACCAACCACAGTCAGCGCCACCGTAAGGCTGTCGACATGCCTGATCTTCAGTACCAGGCCCACATAGCGGCGTACTCAGCGAGCACGAGTCTGCCATCGCCGCCATAGGTGCAGTCACGGAGACAATAGCTGGAACGGACGCGGCGATGCCAACTTTCTTCATAAAGGAACGACGACTCTCGTTCGATCGCAGAGACTCGTCCAGCGGAGCTTCGAGGAGCGAAACTTCTTCCAGCTGAGTCAGAGCACGCTTGACGACGTCGACGCTCATGCCAGTGACGGCAGCCACCGAGTCGACGGTCGCGATGCCGTCGCAGTGCTGCCAGACCTGGTAGGACTGCTTGTTGAGAGTGTGAAGCGAGTAGCTGTTCTGATCGTAAATCAGGACATCGTCACCCGCTTCGGTGATCACCAGGCCTTCGACCCGCTGGACAGGCATCACTAGCTTTTCAGAACCCATGGAAACTCTCCGCCTCGGTAGACATGCGCTTCCCAATCCGCGCACATGCTCGTAGCCGAAGTTTCAGCGACCAGTACCAGGGGACTACCAGCGAATCCATCAATTAGTCTTGAGCGTAGTCTTTATAGTACTATTGGCCCAGTCGCGGACACGGGCAGGTGCCTGAACCTGATTAGTCTCTTTACTAGTCCCCGGCGCACCATGGCGTTCCTCATGGGGGACGTACCATACATATAGGGTGGCGCGGCGAGTCTCACCTCCCGTGCCGAACGACCCACAACAGACAACTCAATCTTCCTGGGTCCTGAACTGATGCCAGGCTTGCAGGCGTCGTGCCGTGTCACGGCGCCCTGCCTGCAGGCGCACGTCGCCGGCATGCTCATTGCCGGCCTAGTAGGTCGAGAAGTTACGTTGAACCGGGTTTCCCAGCACCACATCGTTCCCGCACCGGCTCCGTGGGATGACCAACATATGACTCAGCCAGCAGACGTGGTCGTCAGCATCGACAACTCACCCCTCGCTGCAGGTCACCGCCCGCTCCTCCGCCGGATGCGCCTGGTCAACCGAATCGGTCACCCCAGCACCATGACCAGCCTGACGGTCATGCGGGCTCCTACTGGATATGGGAAGACCACGTTGCTCCGGCAATGGCTGCAATCGTTCAGTGGTTCGGTCAGGGTCATCGGCGTTGGCATCGACATCAATGAGCAAATTGCTGGCGCAAAGTCCCAGGCGGATCCGCTTCGCGCGGCCGGGCAGCGACTGGAAGCCATCCTGACCGGTGGAGTCCCGGTTCCCGCTCACCTTCCGTCGGACCTGTCAGAACTCCAGGGGGGAGCCAATTCCCCGCTCGTAATCCTGATTGACAACCTCGATCGGTATCGCCCCGAGGCTATTGCCTGGCTTGTCGAGCAGGTCACGGCAGATAAGTCTCCGCTTGCTGCGTCGCTCCGCCTCGTGCTTTCCGGCCGAACCAGGATCGACCTGCCAATCGGCACCGCGGCTGCCCAGGGAATCGTCACCACCATCGGACCCGCCGATCTCGCATTCTCCCAGCCCGAACTGGAGCAACTCATCGGCGAATCGGGGTTCGGCGGTGCTCCCGATCTCGACCACCTGCTCCTCGACACCAGCGGCTGGCCAGCCGGCGTCCGGATGCATCAGGGTGTCTCCTCGGCCGCACCAGGGACTGGGTTCGCCCCCATCGTTGACTCCTACGTCGAATCCGAGATTCTGGACCGGCTCGAACCAGCACTTCAGAACGTCCTCCTCGGCAGCGCAATTCTTCCGTACCTGACCGGGGAACTGATTGCGGCCACCTGTCCGCCCGAGATCGACCCGGCGGAGGTGCTGAGCGGGTTTGGCCAGATGGTCCCAGTGCTCTGGCATCGACTGCCGAACGGCCAGCCAGGCTATCGCATCCTGCCCATCGTCAGAACGAGCCTGCAGCGAATCTCCCAGCATTGGTCGGAGCCCGCGCCAATCACCGACGTGGTTCAGCGTGCCGCCAACTGGTTGATCGAGCACGAGCAACTCGCCGACGCGGTCCAGCTGGCTCATGCTTCGGGCGAGTGGACTGTTGTCCTCCGCGGTCTGATCGAACCCTGTCGCCAACTGGCCATCCGGGACCGCCATGCCGAACTCCTCGATGTCATCCAGTCGATTCCGGCGGACACGCTCCTGCCGTATCCAGACCTCACATTCTGGCGACTACTGGCACTCCTCTCCACTGGACGCCAGCGGGATGCATCGCGTGACTGGCAGGTCATGATGGAGGAGCGTCCACTCCGCCAGGGGGACCTCGGAAACGGACGCCAGCTCCTCCTCCACGCCCTCCGGCAACAGGCGACCGGCGACGTCACGGAGTCCCTGGACCTGGCAAAACGAGCGCTCGGCACGCTCCCGCCAATTGCCCATCACGAGCGCTTCCGGGCACTTTCGATCCTGCGCGATGCCCAGCCATCCGATGACACATTGGGCCGCGCCATCGAGGATGACCTCCGGTTCGAACGCTCGCTTCTTCCCCTCGAACAGCGGTGGTGGTGGTCGCACTGCGTGCCAGCCCAGATCGATCGGCGAGCGCTCTCCGGCAACCTGGAAGCGGCCTACGACATCTGCCTGCACCAGGTCCGTGCCATGCCCGACTATCCATCCACCGATCGCCTGGCGTTGCTGGAACGGTTGGCCGAGATCGAACTGGAACGCGGCGATCCCGAGGCAGCTCATGCGCATGTGAGTGGCATGCACGAAGGACTGGTCCGCTGGCGAAATGGCATCGTCAGTGATCTGGTCCGGGCCCGAGTTCTCCACGATCTTGGCCAGGATGCCGTGGCCCGCGATCTCGTCTACACCTGCATCAGGCAGGCCGACAGCATGGGCGACGACGGTCTCGCTCGCCGAGCGCGGACGACGCTCGCCCAGTTCTGGCTCGACCGGGACAAGACCGAACTCGCATTGGCCTGGGCCGAGGAGTATCCTGCGGACCCAACCGGCTGGATCACGGCGTTTGGCGAGCCTCATCCGGCGCTGGTCCATGCCGAGCTCCTGGTCGCCACGCGGCAGGCCGATCGTGCCTTGACGTCGCTCAACTCCGTCGCGCTCGAAGGTCGCCGCCGGGGCCACCACGCACCGCTCGTCCGGTGCTACGCCCTGATGGCGCTTGCCCAGTGGTCGGTGGGCAATGCGGAAGGCACCCAGGACGCCATCGCGCAGGCCGTGCAGCTGGGCTCGCGCAATCGATTCCGCCGGTCCTACCTGGTCGGCTCCATCGACGTTCGCTCCCTGACGTCCCGCCCGATGCCGGTTGGAAATCAGTCGTCCAGCAATCTGGAGACGGCACCGGTCAATGTGATGACGGACCGTGAGATGGAAATTCTCCAACTCGTTGCGAGTGGTCTGCGAAATCCGGACATTTCGGAACGACTCTACATTTCGCCATTCACCGTCAAGAACCACCTGGCGAATATCTTTGCCAAGCTCGACGCGAAAAACCGGACCGACGCCGTGCGTATCGCGCAGAGTATGGGCTGGCTCTAGCCGAACCGGGACCCCATCGTCACCATCGACTGGATTGGGCTATCTCGGATTCGGTCGGCCGTGCAAATACGCTGGTTCCAGCAGAACGGGATCGTCCACGTCTCCCGCCAGCCATCTTCGCCAGCCCAGTTCGGCCAGCACACCGGGAGACCGAAAGCCCACCGCCCGCGAAGACAGTCGCACACCCTCCTCATCCAGGCGCGCCCGCTGCGTGTCGTCCAACTCACCGATCACCAACTGCGCCGGACGTGCCCGGGCTTCCTGGGCGAACTCCTCGAATGGTGAGTTCCGCGGCATGACGGCCTGCCCACGCTCGTACGACGCCCACAGCACGCGACCGCGACCAGCCGGAGCAACGGCCAGGCACGGAACTCCGGCTTCCTGAAGGGGCGTGGCGGCAATATCGAGCGTCGGCACCCCCACCAGCGCGCAGCCGGACGCCAGTACGAGCCCCTTGGCCACACTCAAGCCCACGCGCAACCCGGTAAACGACCCGGGTCCGATCGCAACGGCCACCACCCCGATCTCATTCATGCTCGTGCCCGCGTCCTGGCCCAGTGATTCCAGCTGAGGGAGCAGGCTCGTGGTCTGCTGGCGACCCCCAGGCCAGGTGCGTGCCGCCAGCCGCATGCCATCGAAAACGGCGATACCAGCCTGGTCGGTGGCGGTGTCGATGGCGAGCAGCCAGTTCTTCCCTTCGGACATGTGTGCTTCGATCCTCTTGCCAGGCGTTAACAACCGCCCGGTCGGCGTGTTAAGATTCTGCCAACCATTCAACCGAATGTGTGATTGATGATTCGCGATGGTTTGCCGCACCTGATTGCGCGGCGCAGCCGGAAATCCAGTCTACGCCGGATCGCGATGTCGCGGGATGCCGCGTCAGCGCGAGGTCTGGTACGAGGTCAGGTATGGAAACGACAAGTGGCACCGTGAATGCACCGGCCACCTACGATGGTCAGGAATTCGTGGTTGCCCGCAGGTCATTGCGAGACCGGCTGGCCGGCAAGGAATGGGTGCTCTTCCTCCTCTTCATTGCTCCCAACTTCTTCTTTCTCTTCCTCTTTACGTACTGGCCGCTCTGGGAAAACTTCAGGCTCAGCTTCCAGCGCACCGATCTCCTGGCCTTCACTGGCAACAACGAGTGGGTCGGCTGGGCCAATTACGAGTACATCTTCAATAACCGCACATTCCAGCTTGTGTTGCGGAACACCGCGATTTTCATCGTGGCCTGCGTGGTGCTCACCATCGTGCTCGGCTTGCTGATCGCACTCCTGCTCAACCAGAAGCTCCGGGCTCGCACGGGAGTGCGCGCCATCGTTTTCGCCCCGTTCCTGCTCTCCGGCGCCGCAATCGGCATCGTCTGGGCCTACATCTTCGATCCGCGCTTCGGGTTGCTGGCCCAGGTCCTCAGTTGGTTCAACATCCCCTCACCCCACTGGCTCGACCGTCCCGAATGGGCACTCCCAGCGGTGATCATCGTCTATGTCTGGAAGAACCTCGGCTTCGCCTCGGTGATCTTCCTGGCCGGTCTCCAGGCCATTCCCCAGGACCTATACGATGCCGCCAAGATCGACGGTGCCAATGCCTGGTGGCGCTTCAAGTCCGTCACCATCCCAATGCTCTCACCGATCATGTTCTTCCTGTTCATCACCTCGATCCTCGCCACGTTCCAGGCCTTCGACATCATTCAGGTGATGACTGACGGTGGACCGGCCTACGCCACGACCACCCTCGTCTACTACGTCTACCAGCAGGGATTCGGCCAGGGCGCCAACTTCGGACGCGCCGCCGCGGCTGCCGTGGTGCTGTTCCTCTCCATGCTGGTGGTGACCGCAGTCCAGATGCGCTTCACCGAGAAGAAGGTTCACTACGATGGATAGTGGTTCGCTGGCCCGCCAGAACGCGATCGGCAAGATTGGTGCCTACACCGGCATGGCCCTGGTGGTCGTCATCATTGGGGCACCCCTCTTCTGGATGCTCACCAGTTCGCTGAAGACCCTGCAGGAGATCTACACCTTCCCGCCCCAGTGGATTCCCACGAATCCGCAGTGGAGCAACTACTCGGAAGCCTGGAACTCGGTACCGTTCGGCCGGTTCTACCTCAACTCGATCATCATCACGTTCTTTGGGTCAACCCTGCAGATCATCTGCGGCACGCTCTGCGCCTACGCGTTCGCGTTCCTCGCCTTTCCCGGCAAGAACTGGCTGTTCCTGCTGGTGCTGGCGGCCCTGATGGTGCCCCAGGAAGTGGTGATCCTGCCCAACTTCCTCTTCTTCGGCAACACCGTCCGCGATTGGTTCGGGCTGGAGAAGAACTGGGTCAACACCTACCAGGCAATCATCCTCCCGGGGGCGGCGACCGCATTCGGCACCTTCCTGATGCGTCAGGGATTCATGGGGCTCCCCAAGGATGTGCTGGATGCCGCCAAGGTCGACGGCGCTGGTCACTTGCGTACGATGTTCGGCATCGTGCTCCCCATGGCCAAGCCCATCGTGATCACCTTTGCCATGATTTCTGTCGTCAACAAATGGAACGATTACCTCTGGCCGCTCATCATCACCCGCACCCTCGAAATGCGGCCCATCACCGTCGGTGTTCGCCTCCTGTTCGATGCCGAAGGCAACAACAACTGGGGCGTCATCATGGCCGGCACCACCTTCGTGGTCCTTCCGTTGATCATCGTCTACATCTTCGCCCAGCGCTTCATCATCGCCGGCCTCACCGCCGGTGCGACGAAGGGATAGCAGCCGGGCATCACATCGCGAGGTTTCGCGATGTCTCAACAATCGTGGCGCTGAGATACCGCACGCTTTGGCTGTTGCGGTGGCGTATGTACCAGGGGTCCCAGCTTGCGGCCAGGTTGGTCGCGTGGCAAACACGGTCAAGGAGGATCGAAGACCATGGTTAAGCACATTTCTCGACGATCGTTGGTGAAGGGCGCGGCCGGAGCCGGCGTCGCCGCCGCGAGCATCGGCTCGCTCGGTTTCGCCAGTTCAACGTTTGCTGCTCCAGCCGTCATCCAGAGCGGTCCGGTTGAGCTGGAGTACTGGACGTCGTTCGGCAGTGGTGTGAATGGCGATGCCCAGACCGCCCTGATCGATGCATTCCACGCGTCCCAGAGCGACATCAAGGTCGTTCCCCAGATCCTGGAGAACTACGAGGCGATCGCCGCGCAGCTCATCACCGGTCTGCAGACCGGCGACGTGCCGCACCTCGCCGTCCTCTCCGATGTCTGGTGGTTCCGGTTCTATCTCTCCCAGTCGATCCAGGACCTCACCCCGTGGCTGGGTGACCTCGACACTGAGGATTTCGTCGAATCGCTGTTCGTGGAATACGCCCGCAACGGTGGCCAGTACGCCGTGCCGTTCGCGCGCTCCACTCCGCTCTTCTACTACAACGCCGATGCGTTCGAGGCGGCAGGGCTCACCGGTGACGAAGTTGCCACCTGGTCCTCGTTCCGTGAGGCTGCCCCCGACCTGATCTCCGGATCGGGCCTGGAATCCGCCTTCCTCTTCGGCAACGCGGCGTCCTACGGCGCCTGGGTGCTGCAGGGTCCGACCTGGGCCTTCGGCGGCGCCTACTCGAACCCCGAGTTCCAGATCCAGCTGAGCGAAGAGGGTGCAGTCAACACCGGCACCTTCATGCAGGAATTCGTCACCAGCGGCAATGCCCTGGCCGTCGCCGATCCGCAGACCGACTTCACCAACGGCGTCGCGGCTGCGACCATGGCGTCGACTGGTTCGCTCGGCACGATCCGCACTGGCGCCGAAGGCAAGTTCGAGTTCAAGACGGCCTTCCTGCCGGAAGAACTCAACTTCGGCTGCTGCACGGGTGGCGCGGGCCTGGCGATGATCGCCGGTCTCGATGAAACCCTGCAGGCCGCCGCCATCGAGTTCATGAAGTTCTCGACGGCGCCTGACACCACCACGACCTGGTCGCAGGCCACGGGCTACATGCCGGTCCGCACCTCGGCAATCGCCTCGGAAGCCGAGCAGGCCTTCCTTGATGAGAACCCGAATGCCCGCACGGCTGTCGAGCAGCTGCCGCTGACCCAGCCGCAGGACTCGGCTCGCGTCTTCATCCCGAACGGCGACCAGATTCTGGGCCGCGGTTGGGAGCAGATCCTCGTGCAGACCCGCGACGTCTCCGAGGTCTGGGGCGAAGTCACCGACGAGCTCGAGCCGGAAGCCCAGGCTGTGCTCGACCAGCTCGCCTCGATCGAAGGCTAGTTCCCGGTCCACCATTCCGGAACAGCAAACGAGCAGGAGGGCACGGACGCAAAGGTCCGTGCCCTCCTGGCATTTTGAGTGGAATCAGGCTGACCGGTTTCCCAGATGGGAGTTGCAACTACTCGTTCGTGGACGCGGACGTCTCACCATGGAGGGCGACGTCCACGACTCTCCCACCGGCGGGGGCCATGGAGATACGAATCAGGATAAAGCGATCGGGCAACCAATTCCCGGCTCGCTCGGGCCACTCGATGAGTGACACCCCATCCACCGGCGCAAGGTACTGGTCGTACCCCAGGTCCTCGAGCTCCTCGGGAGACTCCAACCGGTAGA
>CAZNQC010000081.1:8932-14225 GCA_964574825.1 uncultured Sphaerobacteraceae bacterium
AGGTACTGGTCGTACCCCAGGTCCTCGAGCTCCTCGGGAGACTCCAACCGGTAGAGATCGAGGTGGTGGATCGTCAGCGGTGTTCCGCCAGCCACCCAGCCTTCGTGATCGGAAACCAGGCCGAAGGTCGGACTCTGAATCGACTCCACCACCCCCAGGCCAGCGGCAATGCCTTGCACCAGGGTTGTCTTCCCGGCCCCCAGGTCGCCATGCAGCAGGATGACGTCTCCCGCGCGCAGGCTTGCCGCGAGGTCACGACCGAACTCCACCATCGAGGAATGGTCTGGCAGCGTTTGACGTCCGGACACGCGCGAGACCACGCTCAGCCCTGCCGCCAGGTGGTGACGTCACCTACCGATCGCCGCGTCCGGGTCGGCGGATCGCCGGCCGGATAGCCGACGTAGATGAAGCCCAATACCTTCCCCTGCTCCGAGAAGCCGAGATGATCGCGCACCTCGGGCGTGAAGGCGAGCCAACCGCTGCGCCAGATTGCAGCCAGCCCCAACGCCTCGGCTGCCAGCAGCATGTTCTGGGCAGCCGCGGCCCCCGCGCAGATCTCTTCGAGTTCCGGGGACTTCGGGTCGGGCTCGACGCCGACGGCGATCACATACGGTGCTCGCAACGGCTTGCGGGCGGCAGACTCGGCAGCCGCTGCGCCCTTGACGGGATCTTCATGTCGCGCCGCATCGACGGCCCCCATCACCGCCCCCAACTCGCTCCGCGCGTTACCCTCCAGCACCACAAACCGCCAGGGTTCCGTCAGGTGATGGTTTGGCGCCCAGGTTCCCGCTTCGAGCAGGGCCTCGATCACCTCCCGGGGCGGAACTTCATCCGTCACCTTGCCCATGCTTCGCCGCTGGCGAATGGTGGCAATGACGGGGTGGTCGGCTTCGATCCGGATCGATTCAACGGTTGTTGTATCAGACATGCAGCAATGTTCTCCATCGGTATGATCGACGTTTCCGACATATTCTATCGGATTTACAATCTGGGACAGCTACCTGTCCGGCCGAGACTCCGGGACGAAGCACATTCCCGTGCGTCACTCCTGCCCATCCGCCGGAGCAAAGTGATCGAATGCCCCCACGGACGCCGATACGAGCCGACCTTCCGAGGAGAGTTCGATCGCCCCGCCGTTCCCGGCGGTGATCACGCCCACCGAGGTCACGGTGGCGCCAACCTTGCCAGCACCTTCCGCCAGCATTTCGAATCGATCTGGTGGCACCGTCATCAGCAACTCATAGTCTTCGCCGCCGCGCAGGGCGAACTCCTGCCAGCGTTGCGGCAACAGGGCGCGCACCGCCGGCAGCACCGGCACCTGGTCGAGATCGATCCGGGCGGATACCCCGCTGGCGGTCAGGATCTTCGACAAATCACCCAGCAACCCGTCGCTCAGGTCCATCGCCGCCGTCACTCCGGATGCGTGCATCAGGGCGCCAACCGCCAGGCGAGGGTTCGGCCGGAGATGGGCCGCCTGCAGCAAGGGGCCGGTTGCAGATCGGTCGTCGCCTTCGGCGAAGAGCTGCAGGCCTGCCGCACTGGCGCCCAGCGTGCCACTGACCACGATCAGGTCCCCCGGCTGGGCCCCGGCTCGTCTGATCGCCTCACCGTGAACCACCGAGCCAATCAGCGTAACGCTCAACACGAGTGCGTGGGGAGATCGCACGATGTCGCCCCCGGCAATGACGGTGGAATGGGCCGCGGCCAGCCGGCCAACTCCTGTGTAGAGCGCCTCCAGATCGGCCACTCGCTCGTCGCCGCGGAGCCCCAGGACGATGGTTGCCAGGCGCGGCGTCGCGCCCATCGCGGCAATATCGGAGAGGTTCACGGCGAGCATCTTGTGCCCGAGACTCTCCCAGTCCGTCCAGTCCAACCGAAAGTGAACGTCCTCGATCAGGGCATCGGTCGTGACGACCAGATCCTCTCCTGGTGGCGGCGTCCAGATGGCCGCGTCGTCGCCAATCCCCAGTCCATCACCGGCGACCGCAGTGACCTCCGGCGGAAGGACTGCCCGGAGCCGATCGATCAGGTTGAACTCGCCAATCTCGGCCACGCGTTCATCTCGAGCCATGTTCTGCCCCTCATCCCTCCCACGTGCAATCGGACGCTGGTGGTATTGTTGCGCGAATGACCCCACGCCTGCGTTCGTCGGAATCGCCCGATCGAATACCTCCGGAGCCGCCCCCCTCGTGACCGATCATCTGACCACTGCATTCGATCCGGAACCGCCTGCCGATAACGCGGGGCAATCCGCGCTCACCGAGGTTTCCCAATCCTCCCGGCTGCGCGACCTGATCACCAACGATCCTGTGGTCCGCCAATTCGCCCTCTTCTATCCATTCGGCCTCGATGACTTCCAGTTGGAGGCCATCGAGACGCTGCTGCACGGCGAGTCCGTGATGGTGGCGGCGCCGACGGGATCCGGCAAGACCGTGGTGGCCGAGTTCGGCATCTTCCAGGCGTTCCGGGGAACCGGCCGGGTGTTCTATACGGCTCCGATCAAGGCGCTGTCCAATCAAAAATATCGGGACCTGCGCCAAACCTACGGCAACGAAGTCGGGCTCCTGACCGGTGACGTGTCGGAAAACCGGGACGCCCGGGTGCTGGTGATGACGACCGAGATTCTGCGAAACATGCTGCTGCAGAGTCCCTGGGAACTCGATGACGTCGAGTGCATCGTGTTCGACGAAATCCACTATCTGGCCGATCCCGATCGCGGCACGACCTGGGAAGAGTCGATCATCCTCTGTCCCGACCACATCCAGTTGGTCTGCCTCTCCGCCACGGTCACCAATGCCGACGAAATCGCTGGCTGGATTGCCCGGACCCACCTGCCAATCCGCCTCATCACCCATAACCAGCGGCCAGTTCCGCTCGCGCTCTATTACTTCCACGACCAGACGCTCTCCATGGTGGTCGATCACCATGGGAAGACGGTCCGCGATTTCTCCCGGCTGGGCGGTGAGATGCGACGCCAGCCCGGACGCCCCCAGCGTGGCCGTGGCAGTGGCCGGGAAGCCCGTGCGCTCGATGAACCCCAGCCGCGCGAGATCGTCGACGCACTCAAGGCCGATGACCTCCTGCCTGCCATCTACTTCCTCTTCAGTCGCAACGACTGCCAACAGTTCGCCGAACAACTGGCGATGATGCGCCCGGATCTCGTCTCACCTCAACAGCGTGACCAGATCGACGCAGTCCTGGACGCCTACTCCGACAGCCTGCGCCCTGAGGATCGTGAACTCGAGCAGGTCAAGGTAATCTCGCGCCTGGCACGGCTGGGGATCGGCTTCCACCACGCAGGCCTCCTGCCGATTCTGAAGCAACTCGTCGAGGTGTTGTTCAGTCGCGGCCTGATGCAGATCGTGTTTGCCACTGACACCCTCGCCCTGGGTGTGAACATGCCTGCCCGGTCGGTCGTGATTGGCCGGATGAGCAAGTGGGATGGCCGTCGCCGTCGCCCGCTGACACCGAATGAGTTCCAGCAGATGGCTGGTCGGGCCGGTCGCCGTGGCATGGATCGCTTCGGGCACGTCGTCCTTCCCTATTCGCCATGGGTGCCGTTCCGCGAAGCTCTGGATATTGCCACGGGTCCCCTCCATCCGGTCCAGTCCGCCTTCGCCATTCGCTACAACACGGTCCTGAACCTCTGGGACCCGCCTCGCGGTGAACGCGTCCGCCAGATGCTGCAACGCAGCCTGGCGCAGTACCAGACCAGCCAGCGCGTCCGCCTCATCGAACAGGATCTGCTCGAAATTGACGCCGAGATCATCGGCCTCACCGCCGGTCGCGAAGAGGAACTTGCCGCGCTCGACGAGGCGTTCGAAGAATTCCGCGGACTGGATCGCCAGATTCAGGCGATGCGCTCCGAGCGTCGGCACCTCGACCAGCAGCTGGCCGACCTCCGGATGAACGCCAGCCAGGGTACGCCCTGGACCGAGCCGGGCCGGTTGGCAATCCGGCGTCTGCTCCGCGCGGTCGAAGCCGGCGCCGTCATGCACCTGCGCGACCTTGGCTGGAGCATCTTTGTCGGCCGCCCGCTGGATGGCGGCATCGGTACATTCCTCACGTCTGGCGGCGAGATCGTGACGGTGTCCGAATACCGCCAGATCGACGATGTCGCCGACGAGCGACTCATTCCGGTCCCAGCCGAGGTTCTGGCCGAGATCTGGTCTTCCCACGAAGCCCGGGAACCGGGCGATCCTGCTCTGGTCGAGCCACTCCTGGCCGAACTGGCCGCGCTCGAGTTGCCGGACCGCGACGCGATGGCTGTCGCCTGGCGGGAGGAGCGCATGGCGGCGCTTGCCGAGAAGTCGGCCGGAATCGAAGGCCAGATTCGCGACGTGGACGAGGAAGATCGCCGGCTTCAGGACCTGAAGACCTCCCACCCGTTTGCGGATTCGAAGGCGCGCAAGCAGCACGCCGCCTCCTTGCGTCTACGTGATGGTCTGGAACGTGAACGCGCCTCACTCGCCAGCATCCTCGAGCGAGAGATCGAGTCGGAAGACATCCGCATCCGCAACGTGATCCGCGGCATTCGTGATGTGCTCCACCGGTTCGGTTATCTGCGGCAGGGGTATCCCACCGAAAAGGCCGACATGCTGGCCGATATCTTCGACACCGATGGGCTGATCCTGTGCGAACTCATTGACCGGGAACTGCTTTCCCCACTCACACCCGAGGAACTGGCCGAACTGTTCTCCTGGTTCAGCTTCGACCGCGAGTTTCGCTACACCAATCACTTCGTGCTTCCCGAATCACTGGTTCAGGCCCGTCGTGCATTGGATGAAGTCGAGCATGAAGTGCTGAGCGAAGAACGGGATAGCAAGCTCTTCATTTCCGAAGGGCACAATCCCAACTTCTACGGGGCGGCCCTCGCCTGGTCCCATGGCGCGACCATGGTCCAGATCGGCGAGCAACTCGAACTCTCCGAAGGCGACCTGGTGCTCACGTTCAACAAGACGATCGACCTGATGCGCCAGGTGCGCGACATGCTGGAAGACGTGATCCCCGAGCACCCGTTGATCGAGCGGCTACGACTGGCGGAACGGCGCCTGCGTCGTGGAATCGTCGAGCAATCGCTCACGCTGGGATTTGCGCCGATCGCCGACGCCCCGTCCACCGCGGCCGAAGCAGCCATCGAGGATGAATCCGACCTCGATCCGGAAGACGACGACGATGTCCTGGCCGGAGACGACTGAGGAAATCTCACGCTGGGTCACAATATCGACCGCCGTTTACTCACCGCGCAGGTGTACGAACGAGCAATTTCGCCGAATGTGGCGAGATTTCGCCC
>CAZNQC010000082.1:0-14180 GCA_964574825.1 uncultured Sphaerobacteraceae bacterium
GCCTCGGCCGGGTCGATGTCTCGAATGCCCAGCATGCAGACATTCTCCGGGGCCACCATCGGCACCCGGTCGACCAGCGCGGTCAGCGAAGGAAGTTCGTCGACGGCCTCCCCGATCGCCACGCCGAGAGGCATGCCGTGAATGTGGCCGCTGGGGGAGGTGGATGGGGTGTTGATGTCCGGATGGGTGTCGAACCAGATGACGCCAAGCCTGGTGCAGGCCCGGGCCGCGCCGGCAATCGTTCCGATCGCAATGGCGTGGTCGCCGCCGAGCGTGAGCGGGAGGTCCCCGGCTGCAATTGCCGCTGACACCTGGTTGGCCACGTCGCGGCTGGTGATCTCCACTTCGGGCAGGAATTCGAGCGACTGCTTGTGCAGGCGCATGTCGGCATCGTGGGGAACGGGGGTTTCGATCAGCTCGATCGGTTGCAGCCGTTCGGCCAGATGATCACGGTCGGGACGGTGCCAGCGTTCGGCGAGTTCCTCGGCCAGTATCCGGGCACCCTTTTCCGCGCCGGGGTTTTCGGCACCGAGCCAGAGCGGCACCACCAGCGGGCGAATGTTGGCCCAGGTGAGACGGTTGCGCGGCACGCGGGAAACGGGGTGACCAAGCGCAACGCGCTCGTTTGCATCGATCGCCATCGATCGACCTCCTTGCACGTACTGATCCGGCGCCTGGACCCGGAAGGGACAGAGCCCTTTCCCGATCGTTACGGACCAACCACAATCGATTGTGCCGCCCGCATCACGGCGGACGACGATTGCCCCGGAGAACCAACCCGGGACGGTGGACCAGCTGGTGCCAGGTCCGGGGGATTGCCTACATCACTGTTGGGGCTTCGATCCCCAGCAGGGCCAGGCCGTTTTTCAGGGTCGTGCGCGTGGCCGCCACCAGCGTCAGGCGAGCCGATCGCACCGGTTCCTCCGAAATCAGGACCGGACAGGCGTGATAGAAGTCGTTGAAGCGCTTGGCCACCTCGAACACGTAGTTCGTGATGTGGAGGGGCCGGTATTCCTCGGCGGCACGCTGCACGATGGCCGGGAAATCGGCAATGGATTGCAGCAGCGCCAGTTCCTCCGGTGCCGCTGGGGTGCCGAAGTCGAGGCTGTCCAGCTTCGCGACGATATCGTCGTCGGCAACGCCACCGTTTTCCAGGATCCGGCAGGCGCGGGCGTGGGCATATTGAATGTAGGGCGCGGCGTGACCTTCGAACGAGAGGGCTTCCTCCGGATCGAAGATGATGACCTTGTTGCCGTCGCGGGCAAGCATGACGTACTTGATGGCGCCAATTGCCACCTGCCAGGCCACCTGCTCCTGCGCCTCGGGAGCCAGGGAAGGATTCTTCTCCTGAATCACGGTCCGGGCGCGGGAGATCATCGCGTCGCGCACGTCTTCCAGCATCGGGGCGTTGCCCTTGCGTGACGAAATCGCTCCACCCGGCAAGGCCACGAATTCGTAGCCGAGGTGCACGCAGTTCTCGGCCTGTTCAAAGCCGTACAGCTCCAGGATCTTGAAGATCTGGTCGAAGTAGAGCGACTGACGAACATCCACTACCCAAACCGAGCGGTCGATCTCGTAGTCCTCGAACTTCTGCTTCGTCAGCGCGAGGTCCTTGGTCGAGTAGAGGGTGGTGCCGTCGGAGCGGAGGATTGGCATGGTGCGGTAGGTCTCGGTTTCGAGGCCCAGCTTTTCGTCGATCTTCACCACCGGCAGGCCGTCGGAAATCTCGGCGATTTCGCGTTCCAGCAATTCGCGCACGATTTGCCGGCCCGGGTCTTCCACTTCGCTTTCCCAGAAGTAATGGAAGAAGGTGGCGCCGAACTCCTCGAAAATGCGGTAGAGGTCAGCCATGCTCCAGTCGCGCGTCTGCTGCCAAAGCGCGACGAACTCGGGATCCTTGGTTTCCCATTGCTGAAACAGGTCGCGGGTGGCCTGCTCCCATTCGGGCACGTGTGGCCACCAGTCGATGTGTTCGTTGAGGGCTTCCCACGCGGCCAGCCGTTCTTCGATCGACATGGACGGTGCGACAGTGCCGTCGGCTTCGAGGTCGACGTTTTCGTCGATCTCCACCTCTTCCGGGCTGGCCTGTTCGATTTCTTCCCGCAGTTGCTCGCCGATGATTGGCCAGAAGGTGACGATCACGTTCTCGTCACGCAGTTCGGCAATATCGATTTCCTGCTGACCGCTGATCCGGCCGAGCAGGTAGGCGATGTCCTCGCCATCGACGGTGTTGGTGCGCCAGAGCAGCCGCATCATGCGGTCGGCGGCGGTGCCAAAGGCCAGATCTTCCTGCACGAGGGTGTTGAGGAACGTCGTGGCGTCCTTGCGGAAGTTGAGCCGCTGGTCGGCCTCGGCATAGATGTCGCCCAGCCAGCGCCCCTTCGAGGCGTCACCC
Source organism: uncultured Sphaerobacteraceae bacterium (assembly GCA_964574825.1). Classification (GTDB taxonomy): domain Bacteria; phylum Chloroflexota; class Chloroflexia; order Thermomicrobiales; family UBA6265; genus JACCYX01. Next base: position 2,396 of record CAZNQC010000082.1, read on the forward strand.
TGCGGTTCTTCCCCACGGTGAAACGCCTGGTAGCACCAGAGGCAGCGGATGACGTGCCGCCCGATGTCGCCAATGTAATTCACCGGCATCGTTTCGTAGCCGGCCGCCGTGGAGATGTTGGTGACGGCGACACCGAGGCAGATGTTGCGCAGGTGACCGACGTGGGCCGCCTTGTGCGTGTTCAACTGCGAGTGTTCGATCATCACCCGCTCGGCCTTCGAGCCGGCTGGGGCATGACCGTAGGTGTCCTGCTGGGTGAGGACCTCGCCGAGCAGGCTGCGGGCAACCTGGTTGGCGTCGTAGGTGAGGTTGATGTAGCCGTTGACGGCTTCCACGGTGGCGAAGCGGCCCGTGGCGGCAATGTGGGCAGCTACCTGCTCGGCCAGCGCCTGGGCGCGCGGCCCAACGAGGTCGTTGACCTTTTTCTTGGCGTCCTTCTTGGAGAGGCCTTCCAGTTCACCGCTGGCAGCGAGATCGGCGTTCACCAGTTCCCCGGCAAAGAGGCGGCTCACGGTTGAGGCCGAGCCCCAGGTGCCCTCGAACGGCAGGGCACGGAGGTCGACCGGACGCGTTCCTGGCTCGATCCCTGCGGCCTGCAATCCGGCCCGGATCGCCTCGATGGCGGCCTGTTCCTCTCGCGCGATGATGCCAGCGCTGGCGGCGGCGTTCGACATGGGTGTGCGGTGACTCCTGCAGGATGGGTGACGGTGAATGGCAACAAAAAAGCACGCCGGTTGGCGCGACGGTGGACATGATACCCGGAACGTGGCCGGTTCGGTGCGCCGGAAAGGCGTCAGGACTCGGCGGTATCCCGGGTGCCGATACGGTTAATCCAGGGGCCCAGGATGAGACGCAGCCCACTGAGCATCAGCACGATACCCACGATCAGCACGATCATCTGCTGGTAGCCGAATCCTTCGCCACCACCAATGCCCAACCAGTCGGCCAGCAACGCAAACAGCGCCAGGCCACCCCCTGCCAAAAGCAGGAGTGCAGCGGTAGCGGTGGTGGCGGAGCGGGTTTTGGGTGCTGATGACACGGAACCGTCCCCAGGACATGGGCTTGCTGCGGGAAGCGAAGGAGGATGGTGGCCATACGCCTGTACCAGCCAGATTCCAGCTTCCGGACAATACCCAATGATACCAGAATCCGGCCTGCGGCTTGACATTCCATGACGGCAGTTTGTCTGTGCCCGTGAGCGGGGTCAGCAATGGCGAAGGTTTTACCTGCGAGGGGCTCGCCTTCGCCGTAGGTGGGGCGGTCGGTAGTGTCTGGCGGGCATGTAGGGGATGGGCTCTGCCCCGGCTGTGGCCGACCCCTGGCGCCAGAACCGGTTTCTGACCGCAGCAGCCAGCGGAATGGGTGCTGACATGGCGGATTCAGGCTGAGACTCCGGGGTTTTGCAGCTTTGGCATATGAGACTCATTGGCAATCGCATCGTGTTGCCGTGCCCGAATTCGCTTGACCCCCAGCCTGCCCTTCGGTATACGTTCACTATCACACGTGCACGGTCGCCGAGGGCGGCTGTGGAAGCGGCGGACACCGCCAGTTCACACCGGAACAGAGTATGCTTACCGGCATATTCCGGAGCTTCGAGTTTGGGTCGAAGTGGGTAGCTGGCAAGACCATGGCTTCCAGCGCGAAACGTGGGATGAACGGCATGCGGAACCTCAGCGGTTCGGTGCCCGGCATCAATCATGAGGACGACAGGTGCGGGCGCCGCGGGGGTTCTTTCCCGAACTGGCGCATTCGGCTTGTAACGGTACCGAGCAAGGCCCGGGTGGGCGCAGGTGGGAGGCAGAATGATACGGCGCAGCCACGAAGAGGTGGTCCGGCACGGAGCACCAGCGCCAGGCCGACGGCGAACAACGGGGGGCAGAGCCCTCACGCTGGGTATGCTCGGCATGGTGGCCATGCTGCTGCTCACGGCCTGTGGACCGGATGTTGCCAAGCCCTATACAACCATCAGCCCGGAATCTCCCACGGCCGATGACATCCACTCGCTCTACAAGGTGGTGTTCTGGCTGGCGTTGATCGTGTTCGTTGGCGTGCAGTTCGCCATCGTCTACAGCGCGCTCCGCTTCCGCCGCCCGAACCCGGGCGCCAACCGGCCACCCCAGGTGCACGGCAACTCCCGCCTTGAAATCATCTGGACCGTCATCCCGGCCGTGGTGCTGCTGGTCATCCTCATTCCGACCATCACCACCCTCTATGCCGCCCACGACGAGATCGACAAGGGCACCCTGGAAATCGATGTCTACGGCAAGCAGTGGTGGTGGGAAGTTCACTACGGCGAGGACAAGGCCCAGGGCGCGGACCTTGGCGTGATTACCGCCAACGAGATTCACGTGCCGGTTGGCCGCAACGTCGTCTTCAATCTCTATTCCAACAACGTCATCCACTCGTTCTGGGTGCCCCAACTCTCGGGCAAGCTCGATGTGATCCCCGGGCACAAGAACCAGCTTTCCATCACGGCCGAGAAGCCGGGCACCTACTACGGTGAGTGCGCCGAGTTCTGCGGCACACAGCACGCCTGGATGCGGTTCACGGTAGTTGCTCACCCCGAAGACGAGTTCTACGCCTGGGTCAACGGTGAACGTGCCGGGAACCCGGCGGTGCTCGCTGGCCAGGAAGCGCCGGAAGGCGTTGTCCAGGCTCCGCAGGCGTTCAGTGTCTGCCTCTCGTGCCACACGGTGAATGGCATTACGCCATACGCCGTGACCGGACTCGAAGCGCCGGCCTCCTATGGTCCGGATCTGACCAACCTGGCCTGCCGTGAATCGATCGCGGCCGGCATGCTGGTCAACAACGAAGAGAATCGTGCGGCCTGGGTTGACGATCCGGGGGCGGTGAAACCCGGCAACTACATGGCCGATCAGATCACCCCGGGATTGATCTGGGATACCTATGGCGAGGAAGGCTTCAATGAATTGATGGACTTCCTGACATCGCTGCAGCCGGCTGGGGGTTGCGACAATCCGGGCGTACCGGCCACTCCGGTGGCCTCACCCGTCGCCTCACCGGTGAGCGAGGCTACCCCGGCGGCATAACCTGCGGACCGAACCTCGCGTTCGGTGGCAGTTCGGAGTTTGGTTCAGGTGGGGCCGGTGACGTCAGGGAGTCGCCGGAAGCAGGCAGGAGTACAGCATGGCATCCATCGCTCAGCCGCAAACGTCAACGACGACGCGGCCCAAAGCGAAATCCAACACCGGGCTCTGGAGTTGGATCACGACGGTCGACCACAAGCGCCTCGGCATCATGTACGGGGTGGCGGCATTCTTCTTCTTCCTGGTTGGTGGGCTTGAGGCACTGATCATTCGTGCCCAGTTGATCCGGCCAGAGAACGACCTCGTGGCCGAACACACCTACAACGAACTCTTCACCATGCACGGCACCACCATGATCTTCCTGGCGGTCATGCCGTTGAGTGTGGCGTTCTTCAACTACATCATGCCGCTTCAGATTGGCGCGCGTGACGTGGCGTTCCCCCGGTTGAATGCCTTCAGTTTCTGGGTGTTCATCCTGGGCGCCATCCTGCTCAATGTCAGCTGGCTCGTCGGCGATGCGCCGGCAACAGGCTGGTATGGCTACGCACCGCTGACCGACATGACCTGGAACCCCACCCGGTCGGTTGACTTCTGGATGCTTGGCCTGCAGGTGCTCGGTATTTCCTCCCTGGCCGGTGCCTTCAACTTCATCGTGACCGCCCTGAACATGCGGGCACCGGGCATGACGCTGATGCGCATGCCGATCTTTACCTGGACCACCCTGATCGTTTCATTCCTGATGATCATGGCCTTCCCGGCCATCACCGTTGCCCTGTTCCTGCTCAGCATGGACCGCTTCGCCGGCACCGGCTTCTACGCCCCGGCGGCAGGCGGTGATCCGCTCCTGTGGCAACACCTGTTCTGGATCTTCGGTCACCCGGAGGTGTACATCCTGGTGCTGCCGGCATTCGGCATCATTTCCGAGATCATTCCCACCTTCTCGCGCAAGCCGCTCTTCGGGTACGCCGTGATGGTCTACGCCACGGCCGCGATCGGGTTCCTTGGCTTTGGTGTGTGGGTGCACCACATGTTCACCACCGGCCTGGGCCCCACCGCCAACTCGGTCTTCGCGGCGACCACAATGATCATTGCCGTGCCGACGGGCGTGAAGATCTTCAACTGGATCGGCACCATGGTGCTGGGCCACATCAAGTTCACCACTCCCATGCTCTTTGCGGTCGGCCTGGTGTCGCAGTTCACCATCGGTGGTCTCTCCGGCGTGATGCACGCCTCGCCGCCGATCGACACCCAGCACAACGATTCCTACTTCGTCATCGCGCACTTCCACTACGTGCTGTTCGGCGGTTCCATCTTCGGTCTGCTGGCGGGTATCTACTACTGGTTCCCCAAGTTCACCGGCCGCATGATGGACGAGCGATTGGGCAAGATCAACTTCTGGCTCGTGTTCGTGGGCTTCAACGGCACCTTCTTCCCCATGCACTTCCTGGGCCTGGAAGGCATGCCTCGCCGGTACTACAGCTACGGTGAAGGCAGTGGCTGGTGGTTCTGGAATGTCGTCGTCTCGTGCGGCGCCTTCCTCCTGGCGGCCGGAATCCTGCTCTTCCTCTATAACGTGGCGGTCAGTCTCCAGCGCGGCAAGATTGCCGGGCCGAATCCCTGGGATGCGCCGACGCTCGAATGGTCAACCTCGTCGCCGCCACCGGTCTACAACTTCTACAAGGTGCCCAACATCGAGCATCGCGATCCGCTCTGGGCCGAGAAGTATGGCCTTGAGGAACACGATCAGGAAGTCAGTGTCACCATTGGTGGCAATGAAGTCGGCAGCCTCGATCCGGGTTGGAAAGACAAGAATCCGCTGTCGGTGGCGTATCACGAGATTGGCGAAGAGCGGGCGGCCGAATCGGACCTGCTGGCCAACCAGTATCCACCCAAGGATGCTCACATTCACCTGCCGAATCCGTCGTTCTACCCGTTGGTGGCAGCCATTGGCCTGACCCTGATTTCGGTGGGCCTGCTGTTCGACAATCCGCGGTTCTACGTCGTGGACATGGGGATTCCGCTGGTGTCGGCCCTGGGTGGCCTGCTCCTGATCGGTGGCATCTACGGTTGGTCGTTCGAGCCGGCTGACTAGCACAGGCGGAGAGGCGACCGCCCCGGCGGGGGATTCGCCGGTTGAAGGGGAGAACATGGCACAGGTACTCGACGCTCCACAGGTCCACGCCGCGGGTGTTGGCCACGATGGAGATCATGGACACGCGGATCATCCGCCCACGTCCACCGGCATCAATCACCGCAAGCTGCTGATGTGGCTGTTCCTGGCCTCGGACTGCATGTTCTTCGGCGCACTCATCGCCACGTACATGATCTACCGTGGGCGGGCAGAGGAGATGGGGGTCGGGCCGTTCCCGTCCGACCTCATCGACATTCCGTACACGTCGGTTTCGGCGTTCGTGCTGCTGATGAGCTCGTTGACCATGGTGCTGTCGCTGGCTGGATTGCAGCGTGGTGACCTGCGTGCCTCCCGCTTGTGGTTGTTCTCCACCGCGGCATTGGGCCTGGTCTTCCTGGGCGGCCAGTACTTCGAGTTCACCGAGTTCTATCATGAGGGGCTCGGCCTCACGACGAACATGTACGGCACCACGTTCTTCACGCTCACCGGCTTCCACGGACTGCACGTTGCGATTGGCGTGATCTGGCTGCTGAGCCTGCTCTACGTTTCACTGCGCGGTGGCCTGAAGAAGGACGACTCGCTGGACCTGGAAATTGCCGGCCTTTACTGGCACTTTGTCGATATCGTCTGGATCGTGATTTTCACCCTGGTTTACCTCCTGCCGTACGAGGACATGGGTGGTCACGGTGGCGGCGAGGAGCATGCCTCGTCGGTGCTGGGCCTGGCCAGCACGGTGTTTCATGGGGTGACCGGGCTGTTCTAGCCCACCGTTGGGCGTTCGAGTGACGGCGTGCCACGGCACGCGATGGGAGCTACGCAATGGCCTCGGTGCCAACTTCGCTAAACAACCAGCCGCATGGGGCAGATGACGAGGCGCACGCGCATCCGTCCGAGCGTGATTACATCAAGATCGGGGCAATTCTCTTCGTCATCACCCTGATCGAAGTGATCATCTACTATGTTGAGGCGGTCGAAGGCATCCTCGTGCCCACGCTGATCGTGCTCTCCGCCATCAAGTTCATCATGGTGGTCGGGTACTTCATGCACCTCAAGTTCGACGATCACCGGCTGCGGTTGATCTTCATGCTGGGGATGGGATTTGCCCTGGCCACCTTCATCGCCACCTATGCGCTCATGCACTTTCACCAGATCACCAACTACTTCAGCAACATGATGGCGTAGTGGTGCGGCGGGGTGTGTCCCCCAGCTCCCGGATCCGGCACCCCGCCAGAGTCAAGCATCTTGGATTCGGGTTCGCGTTGCAGCGAGCCCGTTCCATTTTCGGTCAGGTTTTCCCGCCATGTTCTCCGCACTTCCCATTCCACTCCTGCACGTTGGCGGTCCCGAACCCGGTGGTCCTTTCTACACCCACTGGATCCTTGATCCGAAGATCGCCATCGGCGTGCTGGCCATTACCGGGCTCTACCTGGCCTGGGTGGGACCGCTGAATCGCCGCCGGCCCGGGGTTGAAAACCGGCCTGTCTCCCAGTCCCAGATCCGCTGGTTCCTGCTCGGCTCGCTCATCATGTTGATCGCGCTGGGGCCGCCGATCGACGACTGGTCGCACTTCTTCTTCGTCAGCGTGCACATGGTGCAGCATCTGCTGCTGATGTTTGCGGTGGTGCCGTGCTGGATCAAGGGGATTCCCCCCTGGGTGTATCAGCCGATCATCAGTCATCCCAAACTGGCGTGGCTGATGACCTGGTTGCCGCGGGCCATTCCCTCATTTCTCATCGTGACCGTGATCATGGCCTTCTGGCACCTGCCCGAGTTCTACGACGCAACACTGGAGAATGAACTCCTCCACACCACCCAGCACATGTTCTTCATCATTGCCGGGTTCCTCTTTTACTGGCCGCTGATGAGCCCGGTTCCCGAGTCGCCACAATTGTCGGCACCCATGAAGTGTTTCTATCTCTTCGTGCAGACCCTTCCCGCGGGTGTCATTGGCGCCATGATCACCTACGCCGGACCGGGACTCTATCCGCACTACGAGCAGGCCACGGTGCGCCCGTGGGGGATCGATCTCAAGACCGACCAGGAAATTGCCGGGCTCATCATGTGGGTGGGCATGAACTCCCTGTTCCTGATCATGCTGACCGTGATCTTCCTGCGCTGGGCGGGGAGAGAGGAAAAGAAGGATCGCGACTCACTGGCAGCCGAAAAACAGCGACGGCGCCAGGCCCGGTTGGCGATTCCGGCTGAACCACAGCCGGCACCGGTCGTGACCGAGCCGTGAGCTGCTACTGCGGGAGGTGCTTGTGGCCATGAGCATGCCAGCCCCAACCCCCTCCGAGCGGGCACTGCGGCGGCTCGAGCAGGAACGGCGCGATGAAAATGACGCCCGGCGGGCGGTGTGGGGATTTCTCTGGATTCTGTTCGCGTTCAAGATCGTCACCATCGGCGTCATCTGGTACGTTGCCGCGGGCTCGGGCGAAAGCCTGTCGATGATCGCGATCACCACCTGGTACTGGTTGGTGATTCCGGTTGCCGCCATCAGTGGCCCGTTACTGTTCCGGTGGCGCATGATTCAGGTGCGCAAACGGCGGGAACGCCTCAAGGAAGCCGAGTTCGACGTGGAGCCGCACATCATCGTGTTGGCCGATGGGCCTGACGGGTGGGAACCACCTCCCACGGACACGCGATAACGGCGCACGAGCGCACGGTTCGCAGGTGGACATTTACCGGTTCACAGTTGAAACTGATTGCTATAGACGGGGAAGAGGAGCGAAGACGAGGGCGTTATGGGGAACATTCGACAGCGACTGATCGATCCATTCGTGCTACCAGTGGTGATCGCCGGCATCACGGTGATTGGGATCATCCTGATGGGTGAACTCCTGCTCACCCTGTTCTCGCCGGGCGACACCAAGGACCGGCTCGACCGACCCGAACTCTGGGGCGCCGTTGGCATTGCCGTGGTGGTGCTTGGTGGTGCGGGATTCCTGGCTACCCGGCCCGAGGGAACCACTGGTCCCCTCGAAAAGGACGTCGTCATCGGGTCGCAGCCATTCTTCCAGGACCCCATGCCGCCGGTGAACGAGCGGGCACGGGCGGGGCAACCTGGCACACTCAGCGACATCGGCCCAGGCTATACCCTCTATGCCCAGAGCGGCGCCCTGGCCGAGGTGATTGGCGTGCTACCGGGAGCGTCGGACTTTGGCAAGAAGTTTGCCGGGTTCTATTACGCGAAGGGCCTTTCGGGCGCCAGTTCGGAACTCTGGATTCCGTTTGAGGCCGTGATGTCGGTTTACCCGGAGTCGCAGTCGGCATTCCTCGCCATCAAGGGCGATGAAACCGAGCACTTCGGCTGGAACGTTCCGCCCGAGAGCGTCCGTCGTGGTCCGGCTCGCGGTGGCCACGAACTCTAGATCCAAACCCTTTACAGAATCACGCGAAGCCCGGCTCCCACCCAGGAGCCGGGCTTTGGCTTGCCTGAAAACCACGATGCGGGAGGCCCGGTCGGGGGAGTCGTGATTCCCTCAGTGACCGAAGAAGTCGCCGCTGGTGTTCGCGCGAATCGTGGAAACGAATTGCTGCTCGTCGTGCAGTTCGAGTTCGGCGCCCGAGGAATGGGCGGTCGCAATCGTTCCGTTGGGGGTCACCACCACGTCGACTTCCGCTCCTTCGAGCCCGCGCCCGGCGTGGCTGAAGGTGAATGACATCGTTTGCGGTTCCTCGATCGGCTTGTCCCAAAAGAACTCGGGTGCCTCACCTGGCGTCACCAGCGCTTCGGTCCAATCCCAGCCAGCCCGGGCGAAGAGTTCGCCCTCGGCCTCCTGGGCCGCTCCATATGGCAGAGCCGCCCACCCGCGATAGCGCGTGCGAATGAGCTCGCGCGGGAGTTCGCGCCGCACGATTGGACCGAGGTCGCGCGCTTCCAGGTGCCCCCAATAGCGGCCAGCCGGCATCTCGACCATGGTGGCGGCAAACCGGTGACCGCCGAAGTGGGTGCAGCGCCAGACGCGCAGGTTGTGGTCCGGGTTGTCGGCCATCATCCGCAGCATCTTGTAGATCGGATAGCCGAACTTGGCACAACAGGCATCGATGGCGCCATGCGTGCAGACCAGGATGTCCCGCTGGCCGGGAACCGGTGTCACCCGGAACCGCTCCAGGGAATCGCCATGCTCATCGCTCAGGAACGGTCGCATCACCTGTGCAATCTCGTCGGTGGGAATCAGGTATTCGCGCAATTCAAAGCCGGAGAAGGGGGCCGCGGGCAGGCGGTATTCAAGAATTCGGGTGTGTCCCGCCACTGACCATTGCTCGTCGGGGGCAAAGCCGATCATGGCGGGATAGATGCCCTGGTCATAAAGCTCGTGCACCATGTCATGCAGGCCTGGCGGCACGTTTGGGCTGTCCAGCACGTCATACTTCCACGGCAGCGGCAGTTCGGCCATGATGTAGCGTTGGGTGTGCCAGGCCGACCCGAATGGGCTCTCGCCGCTCTCGGCGGACACGACGGAGCAAAACTGCACCTTGGGGGCTTGGGCGGTGGAGGTGACCATGGAGACTCCGGAACGACGTAGGCGGGGCATGCGGCAGGCCGCAGGACATATCCGAGTGAGTATATAGGAAATGACCCCAGAAATGGATGGGCACCGCGCGAAGCAGGCCAGCCAGACGGCCACGATTCCGACGATCGTCATCACCGGTCCAGTCGGCGCCGGGAAATCGACGGTGGCGGCGACGCTCTGTGACGTGCTCGCGGCACGTGGTGTGCGCACCGCCTATGTAGACATGGACTACCTCCGCTGGTTGCAGCCCGCGCACGCCAGCGATCGTTTCAGTTCGGGGTTGGGTTTCCGCAACCTGGCCGCCATCTGGCCCAATCTCCTCGCTGCCGGTGCCGCCTGCGTGGTGCTGGCCGACGTCGTGGAGGACATGGCCCAGCGAGCGATGTATGAGGAGGTGATGCCCGGCTCGACGGTCACGATCGTCCGGCTCGACGTGCCGCTCGATCTGATTCACCAGCGCCTGGTCGCGCGCGAATCCGGTGACGACCTCGAGTGGCACCAGCGGCGGGCGCCAGAACTCCAGGCGATCATGGAAGCAGCCGCGATTGGCGATCTGATGATCGATGTCGGCGACCGAGCACCGAAAGAGGTGGCGGCCGACGTTGCCGACCGTCTCCACCTCGGAGCGCCACCTCTCGCACGGAACTGACCGCGCCGGGTACGATGGTGCGAGACGAACCCACCTCGGGCACTGTGGGGTGCCACGCCAGGGAGACTGCCATGTCGTTTTTGCCTGTCATCCGGGTCTTCATTGTCCTGTTGCTGACCGTGGGCGCTGCGGGCGTCACGGAAACCACGGCCCAGCAGGATGGATCCGGCGTGGTTGTGGCGACCGGCCTGACCAACCCACGGGGGGCGCTCTCGATTGGAGATCTGCTTTTTGTGGCCCTGGCCGGAAGTGGTGGTTCCACCACGGGTGATGATGGCTGGACCGGGGGCACGACCTCGGCCGTGGCCCTCGTCGACGACTCCGGATGCGCCACCGGCATTGTCACGGGGCTGCCGTCATCGCGTGGTGCGTCGGGTGCCGTGCTGGGCGCCAACGATATCGCGATCCTGGGCGACCAGCTTTATGTGGTGGTCGATGGCGGTGGCACTGCCTTCGGGAACCCCGGCCAGTCGAGCGGGATCTATCGCCTCCTGGCTGAAGGTGACGCCGACCTGGTGGCCGAATTGCCATCGGGCATCGATGCGGATCTGGCCGGGGAACTGGGCGATGCCGTGCTAGCGGCCAGCTATGGCATGGTGGCCGATGGCATCAATGGCGTGCTCTGGGTGGTCGACGCGCGTTCCGGCCAGATCGTCACCGTGACGGCGGATGGCACCACCTCGCTCGTCACCACGTTATCCGGTGACCAGGCATTTCCCACCCATCCGGTGCTCGATGGTTTCGGCGGGATCTACGTCGGCACCATGGGCGAGACACCCCTGGTCGATGGCGGCGGCAGCGTGGTGCAGGTGAGCCTTGACGGCTCGGTGACCGAAGTCTGGTCCGGCCTTACGGCGGTCGTTGATGTCGCGGTCGATGACTTCGGCACGCTGTACGCGCTCGAACTCTCGACCGGTAACGCGGAGGACGCCACCAGCATCAATCCGGCCAGTGGCCGCCTGCTGGAGCAGACCTTCGACGGCAGCGAGGTCATTGCCGATGGCCTGGCTTCCCCGGTGGCCCTCGATCTCGGCACGGACGGTACGTCGCTGTACGTATCGATGCCGGCGAGCGGGGCGAATGATGGCGGCGGTGTGATCGTGCAGTTCCGGGGCTTTGCCGAGCCGATAGCGGCTGGTCAATGCAACCCGCTCAGCGAGACCCTGTTCCAGCCGGAAGGTGATCCGGCCTCGGCAGTGCCGGCCATTCCGACCGAACCGGCCCTGGAGCCCACCGCTACCCCGGCCGAGTCGCCAACGCCCACACCCACGCCGACGCCGGCACCGAATGTGGTGATGGCGGATTTTACCTATCGCCCGGCCGTGCTCGAGGTTGGCGTGGGCGAGCAGGTGACGTTCTTCAACAACGACGCAGTGGCGCACACCGCAACGGCCGAGGATGGCAGTTTCGATACCGGCAACATCGCCCCGGGGCAGTTTGC
>CAZNQC010000083.1:0-2859 GCA_964574825.1 uncultured Sphaerobacteraceae bacterium
TGTAACTGTTCAGAGGTGAGGGGACGGAGATCGATACGTGCCCCAGCGGCCTTGGTAGGGGCCGACCTTCCGAGCCTGGGCAGGTGGCGTTGCATCCTCCATCTGGCTCGGATGTGTCGACCCGTCCCCCCGAATCTGAACAGGTACGTTCCAGTGCATGATGTTGAGGACCTGGGTCCTGCCGGGATAGTATCGCCCTGCCCCCATGGATGCTGCACCTCCTGCTCGGGCATGATTGGGCATGATCACCAGAGATGCACACGGAATCATGGGACCAGAAGATCGAATCACGTTCGCTTCACGCAATCGGCAAGGTAATCAGCATGAGCCAACGGTCAGCAGCAGGCATCGAATTCATCCGGATCAACGGTGAGTCAGTCCGCGTCACCTCGTGGACGGAACTCGACGCAACCACCTTTCGCCTCGTCGCCATCGTTCGCGGTTCCGGAGATGCGCGTGCGCTGACCGACCTGCTGGCCAGTTCCGAGGTCGAGATCGAAGTGCCCGGCGACTCTGCGCATACCATGGCGATCGTGAACATCGATCGACGGGAGACCGGTCAACCTCCCGCGGTCATCACCCGCTTCGCCGTCGACTTCACGCTCGGTGAAAGCCCAATGATGGCACCGATTCGCACGCTGGAGGATCGCGTCACGGAGCTCGAATCCGACCTCGCCGAACTCCGGAAGGTGGTTCAGGCCCTGGCCAACTCACCGCACTGAGCTTCACACGCATGCGGCGCAATCGCGTGGGACCATCCGATCTGAACGGGCGAACGGCTCCCGCGATGCGGCGCGCCAGGTTGCATTCGCGAGCAAGCGGGGGTCTGCCCGCCCTCAGGTGGTCACGCCACACAACAACGCCAGCCAGGCGGAAATGACCGCCTGGCTGGTGTCGTTCATCGTCCGAAAATGAGAATCACCCCATCGGTGGCGTTTTGCGCTTGCCTGCCAGTACCTGGGACATGGCCCGGACCTTGGCCGCCTTGCCTGCCACCGTCATGATCGGCTTCACTGCCTCTTCGCTCATGAAGTTGGCTGTACCCCGCACGCGATTGATCGTCCCGGTGGTTTCATCCAGGATCGGCAGCGCCCGATCCTTCAACTCGGTGAACAGGAAGATCAATGCCACGGTAATCGCCGCCAGCAGGACAACCGTGATCGCCCCGAGTAGCACGATGAAGATGATGGCAATGTCGCGCAGCCGTTCGAGTGCCGATTGATCGGCACCGCCAAGCAGATACAGGCCCACTACCACCGCCACGAAGACGATCAGCGCAATGACGCCTGCCAGTATGCCCTTCGATTTCATCGAGTCCATTCAGTTCTCCCACGTCCGGCCGTTCATACTGCGCAATTCTAGCCACAATGCCGACCGGTGCGCAGGGAACTATGCCACGTTGGGAGTGGCAGATTGGCGTCCCACCCGCGTAATCGTGCCTCCGCCGAGCACCTCATCGCCCTGATAGAACACGATTGCCTGCCCTGGTGAGGCGATCGGCCCACATCCTGCCGGAAACTCCACGGCAACCGTGCGCGTGTCCTCGTCGAGCGGAACGACCGTCGCCGCTGCTGGCTCGCCCCGATAGCGAACCGCGATATCGCTCGAAAACGGCGTGGACGGCCAGCTGCCACTGGTGAACGACACCGTGTCAGCAGCGATGGTGACCGCCTGGGCCTCGTCGCGATCACCCACGATCAGGCGATTCTCAACGGTATCCAGTTCGAGGACGAAATAGGGCTTGGTCGCGGCGATACCGATTCCCCGGCGCTGGCCCACCGTGTGGTGCACCAGACCCCGATGCTGGCCGAGCACCGATCCATCCTGCCGCACGATGTCACCCGGCACGGTCACGTCCGGCCGCCGTTCCGCCACGAAATCTGCGTAGGAACGGTTGCCGACGAAGCAGATCTCCTGGCTCTCGGCCTTGTCGGCCACCGGCAGCCCGAAACCCCGCGCCAGGCTGCGAACCTCCGGCTTGGTCAGCTGTCCGAGCGGGAACTGGAGGAACGACAATTGCTCCTGGGACAGCGTGTACAGGACGTAGCTCTGGTCCTTGCGGCTATCTGCCGCTCGATACAGGTGAACCTGCCCGGTGTCGTCGGTTTCGAGCCGCACGTAGTGACCCGTGGCCAGGCAATCGGCCCCGAGCTGCTTGGCCCGTTGCACCAGGTGGCGGAACTTCACGTGGCGATTGCACTCCAGGCACGGATTCGGGGTCCGTCCGGCGGCATACTCGTCCACGAACTTCTGGACGACCGCCTCGCCGAACTCCACTTCCATGTTGACGGCATAGAACGGCACACCAATTGCCGCGCAGGTTGCCCGGGCATCGTCCATCGCCGGAATCCCGCAGCAGGGATTGGCCCGGTGATCTTCATCTTCGGGCGAGAACAGCCGCAGGTTCATCCCCACCACGCGGTACCCGCGCTCGCGCATGAGGAGGGCCGTCACTGCCGAGTCAACCCCGCCGCTCATGGCAACGACGACGGTCTTGCCGTCGCCATCACGCGGACCAATCCGGTCGGAGGCGAGAATTGCCTGGGCAGCGGCGACATCTTCAGCGGTCGGCTCGTTCATCGCGGGACGGGCACAGGTAGGCTGGGAAGGAGCGAATGCAATGGCCATGGTGAAATCTCGGGGGGTGTTGTCGGAGGAAGCAGGGAAGAAGGTCGGCAGACATCCGCGAACCCGATGGTTACTTTAGGTGAGTTTACCATGCGTACCTTCCGATAGCCGTTCGTTGGGAGAAGGTCAACTCTGGTGCCGCATGGTCAGGATTTGGACATCTCTGAAGAGGAGAGGTTCGGCCTCCGCGGTGAGCTCCAGTCCGCCCGAATCCACGCCGGCCAACCCTCG
>CAZNQC010000083.1:2959-14140 GCA_964574825.1 uncultured Sphaerobacteraceae bacterium
GAACACGTATCCTGCCGGTGTAACCATTCACGTTTGAGGGGAACTGTTCTGTACGGGCCGACCTACCGAGCCTGAGCAGGGAGCGAACAGGCACGACCCGGCTCGGACGTTGTCGGCCCTGTTCACCTGAGACCCTCATGACTGAATTGATACCTGCCGGTCGCCGGATCGAGTGCGCAGTGATAAAGTATGTACGTACAGGACTTGCAGGCGGTGCGAGTCCAGCTGGGCGGGAGGATCGAGCGCTGTGGAGAGCATGAACGCGCGCCAGTTGTGGCAGGCGGTGCTCGCCGACCTCGAGGGCGGTATCTCGCGCAACGCATTTGCCAACTGGTTTGCCAACACCAGTCTCTCCAGCGTGTCCGACGATCTCGCGACCGTAACCGCTCCCCATGCCTTCGCCGCCTCCACCTTGCAGGCTCGCTACACCCGGCAGGTTGAGCGCGCGCTTGGCGACATCCTCGGACGACCGATTCGCGTCACGTTCACCACCTCGGATCGCGCCGGCATGCTCGATGTCCCTGCTCACCAGGCAGAGGCGGAAGCGGAGCCAGCTCCCCAGTCGACCGGGCCGGCCACCCCACCCCGGTCCAACCCGCGCAAGCCCGCTACCGGTTCCACCCCGTCTGGCATCGTTCGCAATCGCCAACTGGAACTTGCTGCCTCGCCCGCCAATGGGCTCAACCCGCGCCTCACCTTCGATACGTACGTCGTCGGCAGTTCGAACCGCCTTGCTCATGCCGCGGCGCTGGCCGTTGCCGACAATCCGGGTGGTCAGTTCAATCCACTCTTCGTGCATGGCGGGGTCGGGCTGGGCAAAACGCACCTGCTGCACGCGATCGGCCATCGGGCGCTGGAAATCAACTCCGACCTGACCGTCATGTACGTCACCTCGGAAACCTTCACCAACGATGTCATCAACGACATCCGCTCCGGCCGCATGGACGACTTTCGCGCTCGCTATCGGCGAATCGATATCCTCATGATCGACGATATCCAGTTCATCGCCGGCAAGGAGAGCACCCAGGAAGAGTTCTTCCACACCTTCAACGCGCTCTATCAGAACGGCAAGCACATCATCATCTCCAGCGACCGCCCTCCCCGCGCCATCGCCGCCCTCGAGGACCGAATGCGCTCCCGCTTCGAGGGCGGCCTGATTGCCGATGTGCAATCACCGGACTACGAGATGCGTATCGCCATCCTGGGTCAGAAGGCAGACGAACTCGGCATTCGCCTCCCTTCGGACGTCACCGAGTACGTTGCCCGCAAGAACCTGACGAATATCCGGGAACTCGAAGGGGCGCTCAATCGCATTCTGATGCTGGCCCAACTGCATCAGCGACCCGTCTCCCTTCCCGTCGCCATCGAAGCACTCTCCGATTCGGCCATCGGCCTGCGTACCGATGCCTCGACCGCCACCGATGTCATCGATGCGGTGGCAACGCACTTCGGCGTCTCCCACCAGGACCTCACCGGCCGCAGCCGGCGGCGCGAGATCTCCCTGCCACGCCAGGTTGCGATGTACCTCATGCGGGAGGAGACCGGAACGTCCCTCGTCGATATCGGCCGCACACTTGGCGGCCGCGACCACACGACGATTCTCCATGGCATCGAAAAGGTGCAGCACGACCTGGGCAGCGATCCCGAGTTGCGCGCCCGCGTCACCGCCATCCGGGAAGCACTCATGACCGGCGCCAATCGCTAGCTCGCGCCCTTCTTTTACGAATTCGTCGTAACGTGGCGAGATTTTGGCTCTTCGATGCGTACGATAGGTAGGGACCGGAGATGAACCGGCGCGGTACCGCTCTGGCCAAGTCCATCCCAGGGAGGGGCAGTCGAAACCCGTCCTCTTTACTCTTTACTCGTTTCTCTTTACTCGTCTCGGCACCCCTCCGCGGTAAATCGCGGTAATTCATCGCAAAATACGGCCTCGAAAAGCCTATGGAATCAACGAAAATGGCATTTACCGAATTAGCGAATTACCGCGGAACGAAACACGAACGCCCGACCGGCATTGGATGAACTCTGCCCTTCCCAATTCGCTTGATCTCGCTATGATGACCGCAACAACTGCACTGAGCGAGAACCCCTGATGCTGCTGGCGAGCGTCGAATTGGCTGTCGGCCACACCGGCGCACTGGAGATGAAGGTCAAACAGATGCAACGAGTCGCCTTCCGCCTGCGTGTCAAGCCAGGCAAACTGGATGACTACATCCGCCACCACAAGGAAGTCTGGCCCGCGCTGCTCGCCGATCTGACGGCCGCTGGGTATCGCAACTACTCGATCTTTGCCGACGGCCTGGAACTGTTCGGCTATTTCGAAACCGACGATTTCGCAGCAGCCCAGGCGGCCATGGCGCAGAGCGATGCCAACCATCGCTGGCAGGCGTTCATGACCGACTATCTCGAAACCCCGGTCGATCCGGAAGGCAGGAGTGGGATGCACCTGATGACGGAAGTCTTCCATCTGGCATAGAGGAGGCAGCGTGATGGCGGTAGAAGTCAAACCAATCGAACCATTCACTCACTACCAGGTCTCGGTTGAGGAATACATCACGTTTCGGCGCCAGGGCTTCCTGGTCGTCAGGGGTCTGGTCTCACCTGCCGAAGTGGCCGAACTTCGGCACCACACAGAAGACCTGATGCAGGGGCGCCTGCCCGAGCAGCAGGGCACCCGCCTCGATCTCGGCGATCACGCCAGCGGTGTCGCCACCCAAACGCTTGCCGCGCCGCCCGATCACCTGTCTCCAGCCGAGAAGGCCGAGTTCTTCCTCCGCATCCACATGCTCCATCGCCAGCTGGAACTCCACGAGCGGTACCTGCTCCATCCTGGCATCCTCGATGTCCTGCAGGCCCTGATCGGACCCGACCTCCTGGCGCTGCAAACCATGTTGTTCCTGAAGGGTCCCGGCAAACCAGGTCAGGGGTGGCACCAGGATTCCTACTACATCCCCACCCACCCGGACACGCTCTGCGGTGCCTGGATCGCCATCGACGATTGCGACGAACAGAACGGCGCCATGTGGTTCGCCACCGGCAGCCAGTTCGAGCCGGTCTACCCGCCCGACAATGGGTACGGCTTTGGCGACCAGAATCTCGGCGGTCTGCACGGCGTCTCCGGTGTCAGCAATCCCAACGACGATGAGAACGACCTCTCCAGAATCGCCAACCGCTATCCGCAATTGCTGGCCCCCGCCACCGCTGGCGATGTCGTCTTCTTCGGCGGCCACATCCTCCACCGCAGCAAGCAGAACTGGACCACCGACCGGTTCCGCCGCTCGTTCGTCGGGCACTACTGCAATGCCCGGTCGTTCACTCAATGGAACGATGGCGACGGGTCCGACTCCGATCCTGTCACGCTGATGGCCAACCATCGGCACATCCTCGCCCGCGGCGACACGCACTTGCCGTTCGCTGGGCCAGCATTTGGCACCGAATGTGCGGCCCTCCTTCCTCCCGAGGAACGTCGACGCGCCAGTGAGTTCGCGGCGATGATGATGGGCGACATGGACACCGGAATGATGGGCGCCACCGACGCCGATCCCAATCTGGTTGACGACGATTGATCGAACGGCAGGAACCCCTGCCACCACCATCTGGAGCTACCACCAATGCCGAAACTGGGTGTCATCACCGACGAAATCAGCGAAGACTTCGAACACGCGCTGGCCTTCTGCCGCGATCACAACATCCGGGACATCGAATTGCGCTCGATCTGGGGCAAGAGCATCGTCGACCACTCCGACGATGACGTGAAGCGCATCGGCGACCTCGCCTGGAAGGGCGACTTCCGCATCACCTGCATTGCCTCCCCCTTCCTCAAATGCCACATCAACGATGAGAGTGCCGCGATTGGGAACACCCACTCGGCCAACGAACGTTCCAAGGAAGAGCACTGGGACATCCTCGATCGCTCCCTGGAAGTCGCGAAACGGTTCGACGCCCCCATCGTCCGCACGTTCAGTTTCTGGCGCGTGGAAGATCCGCTGAGCGTCCGTGATGAAGTCCTCGATGTCCTGCGGGTTGCCACCGAGCACGTCTCGGCCGCAGGCAAATTGCTGGGGCTCGAGAACGAATACGCCTGCAACATCGCCACCGGCGAAGAGGCTCGCTGGTTCCTCGACCGGATTCCAAACCAGACCCTCGGCTTGATCTGGGATCCCGGCAACGAAGCTGCCCTCGGTGTCGATCCATTCCCCGCCGGATACGAGCAGATCAAGCATCGTATGCACCACGTTCACCTCAAGGATCCAGTCGCGATCGCCGAAGGCACCGCCTTCACCCGGATTGGCCAGGGCGCGATCGATTATGTCGGCCAATTCAAGGCCCTTGATCGCGACGACTACGACGGCGTGCTCTCCATCGAGACGCACTACAAAATCGACGGTGAATATGAACCGGCCACCCGCGAATGCGTGGCGGGCACCCACGAGGTGGCAACCGCTGCTGGGCTGCGGTTGGACTAGATCACCATCGAGCACGCTTGCCGAAGGCTGGACGCGGTCGAGTACTCTTGTGCGCGGTGACTCCAAGCCGCCAACGCTCACAACTTCGACCGGTATCCAGGCCGATTTGCGAACCGGCCTTCGAGACACCTGCTCGAACGTGAGCCCACCACGCACACCTGGCGACAATGAACATGGGAGCAGGGACACATGGCTTTCAACGTCAAGAAACGCGGAAAACTGACCTACTACTACAATGGCGACCGGCCCGTTCTGTCATCGCTGGTCACCGAAGACCAGGGCGATGGTGACCTCAAGGTCTACTTTGCCGGTCTCACCGGGGGCTACTCTGCCAAGGGTGTGCTGGGTCTGGACGAACTCGTTTCGATGGAGCCGCTGAAGGAAATTCCACTCGTCTTCCGTTCGTGGGAGAAGTGGTTGCAGGATGCCGGACTAGCCAAATCACTGGCCGACATCGACTTCATCGAGTTGCATGCGTTTGGCTGCCAACCCAAATCCCCCAGCCCACTGGTCGATCCGGCAGGATACGCCGCCGAACAGGCCCGTCTCCGCAAGGAATACGCGGAAGCCTATTCATCGTTCTTCGCCGACAATTACCCCGACCACGGTGTTCCCTGCCGGTTCACGGTCCACCTGGTCGACGTGCCCGATTCCGCGGCATCGTATGAGTTCTACAGTGTCGGGCTGCTGCAACGGAACCGGGACTAAACGAGTCCACGCACTGGCAATCACGTACTTTCACAGGAGAAACCCAGGCCCATGACATCCGCGCAAGGTAGTTCCCAGGCAGATCACGTTCACCAGGAAGCGATCGAAGTCGCCCAGGAGTCGCATGAAGGCAACGTCCTGGCCTTCATCGAGATTCCGCGTGGTTCGCGCAACAAGTATGAGTACGACGAAGAGGCCGGACTTTTCCGGCTCGACCGCGTGCTCTACTCGTCGGTGCACTATCCAACGGACTACGGGTTCATTCCCGACACCCTGGCCGAGGACGGCGACCACCTCGACATTCTGGTGCTGGTGCAGGAACCGACCTTCCCTGGATGCATGATCGAAACCCGCCCCCTGGGCGGCCTGGACATGGCCGACGAAAAGGGCCCCGACTTCAAGGTCCTCGCCGTGCCAGTGGACGACCCACGGTACTCCCACGTTCGCTCGCTGGAGCAACTTGGCGATCACTGGCTGAAGGAGATCGAAACCTTTTTCGACACCTACAAGCTGCTCGAACCGAAGCAGACCGAAGTCCTCGGCTGGCACGACGAAGCCTCCGCCCGCGAAATGATCGCCCGCTGCCGCCGCCGCTATTACGACTCTCAGCAGGGTGCCTAGGAGCCTGAGACTGTTGGCAGCAGGCACGAAGAACGCTATACTTCCCTAAGTAAAGTATTAGCTAGTTCGATGGTCCCAGGTGAACCATCGGGAAAGGCGAAGACCAGCATGTCGACGCAAACCAAGCTCGAAGGGTTCCGCCAACGCAAGGATGCGTTCTTCAAGACCCACGAACAGTCTCCACTCTCCGACGCCCAAAAAGACGTGTTCGAGCATCTCAACTACTTCCCGGAGAATCCGGATCTCCAGTTGCAGCTCGACATCGACACCAGCGGCGAAGGTGTCGGCGAGATCATCACCATTGGCACGGTCAACGGTGAGGCCAAGGAATACGCCCGGATTGGCCGCGTCCACTTCGAGGTGGATGGCCAGCCGGTATCGCTGTCGGTCTTCCGCCAGCAGGAACGCGGCAACCTCTTCGTGCCATTCCGCGACACCACGGCCGGCAACGAAACCTATGAGGTGGGCCGGTACGTGGAGCCCAAGCTGTTGCCGGACGGCCGCCTCAGCCTCGACCTGAACCTGGCTTACAACCCCTACTGTGCCTACAACACGGGGTGGTCGTGCCCGATCCCACCGTTCGAGAACATCCTGCGGGTGCCGATTCGCGCCGGCGAGATCCTGCCGAACCTGCCCGGGGATGTCCGCCCCGAGCACTGAACCAGCGGCACGCCCTGATTGCAACGAACCCGCCTCCGGATCGATCCAGAAGCGGGTTCGTGCGTTTCACATTCGGCAATGATCAGGCAGCGAACTGGTTGGCGAGCCAATCGGAGAAGGCATCGGAAAGCCGGATGATCTCCCCCTCTGCAGGCTCCGAGGCCAGCATCCTCGACAGCAACCGTCCGAGGGCTTCACGCGGCCACTGGTACTCGATCTGGCGCCGCAGCGAGAATGCGCACGACGCAGCATCGAATTCGAGCTCCGCCAGGATCCATCCTCGCGCGTCTCCCGCCACAAGGTAGAGCATGCGCCCATCCTGGGCCACGAACGGCAGCCGGTCTGGACCATGCGCCAGGCCACGTTCGGCCCTCACCGTCGGCCTCTCGGCTTGCTCGGGCGTCTGATATATGTCACAGGCGTTCGGATGTGAGCGACAACATGCGTCATCGGCTCCCGAGTCGTTCATGTGACCCTCTCTCCGTTCATTCATCGCGATTGGCGCCCCCAGTGGGAGAACAGCGTCAGACACGTGTATCGCGCCAGTCGCGAATGGTTCATGGAAATGGTAGTCCAGATTCACGTTGGCTGCAGACCAGGGGATGATGGTGATCACCCAGCTCCACTCACGTCGAGGTGATGGGGATGCTTCCTTGCACGGTTTCACCCGAGCTGGACGTGATCGTGATACCCAGCTGACCGACCGGCCAAAGCGTGGCACCGTCCCAGGTCAACGTGAACGACACCCATCCGCTGGCAGCGCCGTCTTGAAGTGTCGTAGAAGCCTCCAACCCGGGGATGGGAATGCCATCCATCGTCCATTCGGCGGTGTAGGTCGTTCCTGGTTGAACGTGTTGAACATCGACCGCCGCAACGATGGTCGTCGCCGAACGTGGAATCTCACTGGCCGGATTCTCGGGCTGGCCAGAGCTCGTGAGTGCTTCGGTGAAGACAACCTGGCCCATGGCTGGAGCCGGGGTTGGGATCGTGGTAGCGGTCGGAGGCACCGGCTCGGCTGTCGGATCTGGCGTGGCACTTTCGCCGCCACAGGCTGCCAGGACCAGGGCCAGCGATGCCAGCACCACCACGAGCCTGCCCACGCGGTAGGACATCACCGTTGGCTGCGGCCACGAGTGGTTCATTTCAGCCACATCCCGATGTCACCCTTTGCATCCTCCGCCGGGAACCTATCATTCCCTCATTCGACTGCACACGATACTGCATCACCCACAGTCTCGTCGCGAATGGAAAGATGTTCATGTCAGAATCCGATCCTCAGCAGACCTCCGCCGGCACCAAACTTCAGGCGACTCGCCAGTCACTTCGACGCAAGCGCGGTGACGCCGACCGCAACCTGCTCTCCTGGAGCAAGGAAGCACGCGAGGAAGCAACCGCCTTCACCCACACCGATCAATGGCGCGCGCTCCGCATCCTGAGCGAGTTCGTCGATGGCTTCGACTCGCTGGCGGAGGTTGGCCCCTCGGTCACGTTCTTTGGCTCAGCACGGACGAAAGAAGACGATCCCGCCTACCAGGCTGCCCGCCACGCGGCCGACCTGATCGCGAGGGCCGGTCTCGCCGTCATCACCGGCGGGGGCCCTGGCATCATGGAAGCGGCCAATCGGGGAGCCACCGAGGCGGGGGGAGTCTCGGTGGGCATCGGCATCGACCTGCCGCTGGAACAAGGGGTCAATCAGTACGTTTCCGTGCCGCTCGAGTTCCGCTACTTCTTTGTCCGCAAGACGCTACTGGCCAAATATGCCAACGCCTTTGTCTTCTTTCCCGGTGGATTTGGCACGCTGGACGAATTGTTCGAGATCCTGACCCTGATCCAGACCGGAAAAATGGATTCAATGCCGGTGGTGCTCTACGACTCGTCGTATTGGCAGGGTATGGTGACCTGGCTCCTCGAAACCCTGGCCGAGTCAGGCCGCATCCACCACCGCGACGTCGACCTGTTTCAGATCACCGATGATCCGGAGGTAGTCGCACAATTGGTCATCGACGGGATCATTGCCAGCAACGATGCCTGACCAACTGGCCCGATTTCTGAGTTCGCATGGCGCATACGTACGCGTCAATCCACAGGCCTTGCGGCGAGCTCCGAGCAGCCGCTGAAACCTGTGATCGCGCGTCGAGGGCCTCGCCGACCTCCACCGGGTGCAGTATCATTCTGGCCGCACGAGCGGGATGTCGGTGACGACAGCGGACGAGCCTGACAGGGGTTGGCACGCTTGCTCGCAATCCCGGCTCACACGTCCTGTGGGGAAAGGTCTTTTCATGCGACACCATCGAGAATCTGGATTACGCCTGGCGGACTCCCGCGGGCCACAGATTCCGCTTCTTCCTTTGAAGAGCGTGGTGATCTTCCCTCGGAATGTAGTGACATTGCTCGCGGTCCGGCCGCACAGCATCCATGCCGTCGAAGAGGCGATGATTGGCGACCGCCGGATAGCGGTGACCACGCATCGTTCACGAGAAATCGACGATCCGGGTAGCAATGATCTCTTCAATGTCGGCACCCTGGCCAGCATCCTCTCGGTGGAGCGCCAACCAGGGGGGAACCTGCAGGTCGTCCTCGAAGGGATGTCACGGGTTCGGCTGGACGGCATCGACAACTCCCGCCCATTCTTCCAGGCTTACGCCGAAGAACTGGCTGAGCCAACTCCAGACCGGGCCCGGTCGGAGTCGCTGATTCGCTACATCCAGGAACTCTCGGGCAAGTTCGCCGAGAGCCACAACGTGCTGGCCAACGAAGTGCTGGACATGGTGCAGCGGGCGACGAATCCGGGGCACCTGGCGGATCTCCTCACTACGCAGGTCGTCAACGACATCGAGACCAGACAGGAACTGCTGGAAACGCTCGATCCGCTGACCCGGCTCGAGCATCTGGGCGCGTACCTGAACGGTGAACTCGAGATTGTTGAACTGGACCAGCAGGTGCGGGACCGCGTTCGCGAGCGCATGGACGAAACCCAGCGCCGTTTCTACCTGGAACAGCAGAAACGAGCGATCGAAGAAGAACTCGGCGATACCGAAGCCAATGAAATGGATGAGCTGCGCAGCCGGATCGCCGGTCGTGGAATGCCGATCCATGCCCGCGAGAAGCTCGAGCGAGAACTTCAGCGCCTTCAGAAGATGCAGGGGGTATCGGCCGAGGCGACCGTCGCCCGGACGTACATCGACACGCTGCTCCAGTTGCCGTGGCATGAGCTTTCCGACGACCAGATCGACCTGGCCGAAGCCGAACGCGTTCTCGGTGAAGATCACTATGGGTTGGAAGCGGTCAAGGAACGAATCGTTGAGTTTCTGGCGGTGCGGAAGCTCACGCTTTCGGCCGGAGGTTCCACATCGTCCCAGATTCTCTGCCTGGTGGGACCACCGGGCGTCGGCAAGACCAGCCTGGGCCGCTCGGTAGCCGAGGCAATGGGCCGCAGGTTTGCCCGGGTGTCGCTTGGCGGCCTGCGTGATGAAGCCGAGATTCGAGGCCATCGACGAACCTACATTGGGGCGATGCCGGGCCGAATCATCACGGCGATGAAGACAGCCGGCACGATGAACCCGGTCATTCTGCTGGACGAGATCGACAAACTGGCCAGTGACTACCGGGGCGATCCGACGGCGGCGATGCTGGAAGTGCTCGACCCGGAGCAGAACCACACCTTCACCGACCATTACCTCGACATGCCGTATGACCTTTCCCAGGTCCTGTTCATCACCACGGCCAACTACTGGACTCAGATTCCCCGCCCGTTGCGCGATCGCATGGAAACGATCGAAGTCTCCGGATACACCGAGGACGAGAAGATCGAGATTGCCAGCCGGCATCTGATGCGACGCAACCTGGCGGCCTCGGGACTGGGCGAGGATGCGATCCAGATCGATCCCGATGCCTGGCGAGCCATCATCCGCAGCTATACCCGCGAAGCCGGGGTGCGCGGCCTGGACCGGGAAATTGCCGGACTCGGTCGCAAGGTGGCCACGCAGATCGTGCGCGGCAAGCTTCAGGCAGAAGAACCGTTGAGCCTGACACCGGAGCGGGTCGAGACCTACCTCGGACCGGCCAGGTACGGGTTCGACCAGGGAATCGGCCAGAGCGAAATCGGCCTGGCGATTGCGCTGGGGACGACCGAGATCGGCGGCGAGATCATCCGGGTCGAAGTGGTGAAGATGCCAGGCCGCGGCCAGCTCACCGTGACCGGGCAAGCAGGCGACGTGATGCAGGAGTCAGCCCGGGCGGCTCTCTCCTACGCGCGTTCCCGTGCCGACGAACTGCGGATCGACCGCAACTTCCAGGACGAGTCAGACCTGCACATCCATCTCTCGGACGGGGCGACCCCAAAGGATGGCCCTTCCGCCGGTATCACGATGGCGACGGCGCTGATCTCGGCGTTGACGCGAAAGCCAGTGCGCAACGACACGGCAATGACCGGCGAGATTACCTTGCGGGGACGTGTGTTGCCGATTGGTGGGCTGCGGGACAAGGCGCTGGCCGCGCACCGGTATGGCATCCGGCGGCTGATTGCGCCGGTGGACAATCAGCGTGACCTGCGGGAGATTCCTGACAATATCCGCGCAGAGATCGAGTTCATCTTCGTGACGAACATGGATGAGGTCATCGAGGCCGCAATTCAGCTCGATGTCGAGCAGGTCGATCACCTGCGAGATGCCAACGAGCGAGCCTATCCGCCACCCCCACGCATTCATCCGGACATCATCGACGCAGC
>CAZNQC010000084.1:0-14021 GCA_964574825.1 uncultured Sphaerobacteraceae bacterium
CTACCGCCGCTTGCCGGAGCGGACTTCGCGAGCCTGGTCACCTGGTCCACCACCGAGGGCGCCGCGGCCTATCACACCGGCTACGCCCGCCTCGCCCTTCGCCGCGAATCAATCGGTTGGACTGCCGCCATCAACGCCGAAAACGCGAGCGCTGCCGTCGGCCTCGCCATCACCTTTGCCGAGCACATCGCGGCCTGGCAGCCCACCGGCGGCCACCTCATCGACTCGCTCCCCGGCCTGGAAATGATTCCGGACGGCATGTGGCTCGATTCGATCCACACCCCGGAGGGCGTCACCCGCGACGATCCCCGCGAAGACGACCAGATTGCCATCCCGGACGCCCAGGGTGCGGCCTGAGCGACGCTATGCCTGCTCCGGTGTACCGTCTCGCTTGCTCAGCGCGCTCGGCCACCAGATCCGCTTGCCGAGATCCAGCGTGAAGGCCGGCACCAGCACCGACCGCACCAGCAACGCATCGAGCAACACCCCGAACGCCACCAGGAACCCGACCTGGGCCAGCGCAACCAGCGGCAGAATGCCCAGCACCGCAAACGTTGCCGCCAGCACGATTCCAGCCGAGGTGATCACCCCACCGGTCACCGTCAACCCGCGCAGCATCCCCGCCCGGGTGCCAATCAGCTGGCTTTCCTCGTGCACGCGGCTCATCAGGAAAATGTTGTAGTCCACCCCCAGCGCAATCAGGAACACGAACCCGAGCAGCAACACCCCCGCCTGCAATCCGTCGTATCCCAACCCGAACTGAAAGACCGCCACCGTCACCCCCAACGCCGCCAGTGTCGACAACGCACTGGTGGCCAGCAGCAGCACGGGCGCCAGCACCGATCGCAGCAGGATGGCCAGCACCACGAATACCACCGCCAGCACCAGCGGAATCACCACCAACTGGTCACGCGTGTTGGCATCACCGGTATCGAGACTCTCCGCATCCGACCCACCAACCACGGCGTTGGCGTCCGGAATCGCCCGCACGGTCTCGCGCAGCGTCCGCACCACCTCGAATGCCGCCTCCGACCCCGGTTCCGTGTCCAGCGTCACCGCCAGCTGAACCAGGTCGTCCGTCTCCCCGGCCGGGTTGACGCTCGCCACGCCATCCACCCCCTGAATCGCGCCCAGCAATGCCTCGGTCTGCGCCTTGTTCCCAATCACGATGGTGGGAGCCCCGCTACCGGCCGGAAAACTCTCGGCAATCAGTTCCGCCCCCACGATGGCTTCCGGCTTGTTGGTGAACTGATCGTTCTGCGTGAACGAGACGTGGTACTGGGTCACGCCCAGGGCCAGCACCACCAGGAGCAGGGTCATGCCCACCCATACCGGCCGGGGCCGCGCCGCCACCCAGTGGCCAACCTTTGCCCAGATGCTCGAATCCTCACCCGACGACGATCCGAAGGCCGGCACGAACGGCCAGAACACTCGCCGCGTCACGATCACCAGCACCGCCGGGAGCAGGGTCAGGGTGAGCACCAGCGCGCAGAGAATGCCGGCAATTCCCACCGGCGCCAGGTAGCGGTTCGAATTCAGGTCAGCCACCACCAGACAGGCCAGTCCCAGCATCACGGTTCCGCCAGAGGCCAGAATCGCCGGAGCCGCCTGGCGCAATGCGATCCGCATCGCCACCGCCTCCGATGCTTCCCGCCGCAGTTCCTCCCGGTAGCGCGCGATTAGCAGCAACGCATAGTCCGTCCCCGCTCCGAAGACGAGGATTGCCATGATCCCGACACTCTGGCCGCTGGTGCCAAACCCGAACGCATTCGCCGCCAGAAATACCACCGCCGTCGCCAGCCGGTCGGCAAATCCCACCACCAGCAGCGGCACGATCCACAGGAACGGGCTGCGGTAGGTGATCAGCAGCAGCACCGCCACCACTATCGCGGCTGCCCCCAACAAACGGCCGTTGATCCCTTCGAACACCTGACCCAGGTCCACCCCAATCCCGGCCGGACCGGTCACCTTCGCCTGCAAACCGTCATCAAGTCCGGAGGACGCGATCTCCCGCAACGTGGCGACATCGGCGTCTACCTGCTCATCACTGGTGTCCGGCAGGATCACCGTCAGCAGCATCGCCTGGCCATCTTCCGACGGAATCGGATCGGTCACCCGGAAACTCTCGCTGGCCGCCGCGATCTCTGCCAGATCGGCATCCACCGTCGCCCGGTCGTCATCGGTCAGCCCGCCATCGCGGTGGTAGACGATCACTGCCGTCGTCGATCCGGTGCTGGCAAACTGCTCTTGCAGATCCAGCACCTGCAGCGACTCCGACGATCCCGGCAGGAACGCCCGTGTTCCGTTGTCCTCCACCTCACCGATGCGGCTGGCCAGCGGCAGGGCGGCGAAGACGACCACCAGCCAGAAGGCCACCACCACCCAACGTGTGCGACGACCAGTCACCAGCTGGCCAAGCCAGTCAAACCGGCCGAAACCGGAAGGTGTGCCGCCAGCATCCATCATGAAATCATCCTCTTGCCGGGTATCAGGTACCCCTCCAAAGCCATCACACTCCCCATCGTGCCTCATGCTACACTCGCCGTCCGCCTCGGGGTGTGCACATCGGATCATGAACTGTTTCGCAAGCCACGAAAGGCGCGTGAGATGACGAACGGGAACCTGGTTCTGATCGTTGGGCAGGAAGGCGCCGGCAAGTCGACCACACTTCGCGCGCTGGCCCCGCAGATTCCGTGGAGCGCCCGGCTCGATGGAGCCGACATCGCGGCGGTCAATCCATGGAGTCTCGACGACCTGCGGCTGAACCTGCTCTGGAAGAACGTTGCCGACCTCACGAAGAACTATTGGGCCGCCGGATTCCCCAACATGGTCGCCGGCAGCTTTCTCAGCAACCTTGACCACTACCACGCGTTCCGGAAGCACCTGAGCGCCGAGGCGAACACCTACATCATCCAGCTTTGCGCCGGAAAGCCGGTGCGGGACGTGCGCCGCATCGAACGGTCGAAACCCTCAACACAGGAATGGCGCGACCACGTCGACCGGGTCGATCCGGAAGACACGACCTTCGCCTCAACTCAGGGTGACTATCGGTACCTGCGCATCGACAACGATGGACTGACCGTGGAAGAAACAGTCGCCCTCATCCGTGAATGGGCGCCGGAACTCTTCGCCGATCCCCCGCAAGCCTGATCGAGACGGCATGTTGCTCGGCCCCGGGTCGCCTGGTGCGGATTCCCCCCATCTCCACCAGGCGCAATCTGCGGTAGGCTAATCAACGCTTGACCAGTCGTTGCCTGCGGAGCCGTGACCCAGCGTGTCCATCCCCGATGTCCAGCTCGACCACATCACCAAACGCTTTGGCACGCTGACTGCCGTCGACGATGTCTCACTGACGGTCGAATCCGGCGAATTCCTCACCCTGCTCGGACCATCCGGCTGTGGCAAAACCACCCTGCTCCGCGCCATCGCCGGCTTCGTCACCCCCGATACCGGCAGCGTTCATATCGCCGGCACCACCATGGGCGCCACCCCACCGCATCACCGCCCCACCGCCATGGTCTTCCAGCGCTACGCCCTCTTCCCGCACCTCACCGTGGCTCAGAATGTCGACTACGGACTCAAGCTCCGCCGCCTGCCTGCCTCCGAGCGCCGCCAGCGCGTCACCGATATCCTCGCCCTGGTCGATCTGGCCGGCTTCGAGTCACGCCTGCCCGACCAACTCTCGGGCGGTCAACAACAACGCGTCGCTCTCGCCCGGGCCCTCGTGTTGCAACCCACGGTCCTCCTGCTTGACGAACCGCTCGCCGCGCTCGACGCCGGACTGCGCCGCCAGATGCAGGACGAACTCCTGCTCCTGCAGCGCCGCACCGGCATCACCTTCATCGCCGTTACCCACGATCAGGAAGAAGCGCTGGCCATGTCCAGCCGCATCGCAGTGATGAACCAGGGGCGAATCGAACAACTCGGCACCCCGGAAGACATCTTCGACCGCCCCCAAACCCCGTTCGTCGCCGCCTTCATGGGCGCCCAGATCCTGACCGGCACCATCCTTGGCCGCGACGACACCAGCACCCGGGTTCGCTTCGGCCCGAACGAAATCACCGTCCCCGCGCTGCCTGCCGGGCCAGGAGGCACCGCCACCTTCGCCCTCCGGGCCAATCGCATCCGCCTCGCCGACTCCGGTTGGCCCGCCACCGTCACCGATGTCGTCTTCAAGGGCACGGTCACCAGCGTGCATCTGCAGCTGTCCGCATCGCTCTCCCTCCGGGCCGACCTCCCTCACGATGGTCATCACCTCACCCCGGCCGCCGGCACCGCCACCCACCTCGCCATCTCCCCCACCGACCTCATCTCCCTCAGCTGACGGCTTCCGCTCCTCACCAGGGTGGGATTGCCAATCCGTGGATAGCGCGGCCCTGAATCCACGGATCGACGGCTTCCATCATGTGATCGATCGCCAATCGCGGCGGTATCGCCCCATGAAGGAGACCGACCCATGGCTCGCACCATCGACCTCGCCATCCCCACCCTCTCCGGCAAACTCGCCGTCGTCACCGGCGCCAGCGATGGCATCGGCTTCGTCATCGCCAGTCGCCTCGCCCAGGCTGGCGCCGAGGTGATCATGCCAGTCCGCAACGCCGCCAAGGGCACGGCTGCGGCCGATCGCATCCAGGCGCTCGCCCCAGGCGGCACCGTCTCCACCCGTCCCCTCGACCTCTCGTCTCTCGCCTCCGTCTCCACCTTTGCCCAGGGACTGATCGACGAAGGGCGCCCGATCAACATCCTCATCAATAACGCCGGAGTGATGCAACCGCCCACTCGCCAGGAGACACAGGATGGATTCGAACTCCAGTTCGGCACCAATTACCTCAGTCACTTCGTCCTCACGCAGGAACTGCTGCCACTTCTGCGCGAGGGGCGGGCCCATGTCACCACCCAATCCAGCGTGGCCGCCCGGAACGCGGCAATGAACTGGGATGACCTCACCTGGGACCGCGGCTACGATGTCGGCAAGGCTTACGGCCAATCCAAATTGGCCTGCGCCCTCTTCGCCCGCGAACTCGATGCCCGCAGCAAGGCTGCAGGATGGGGAATCACCAGCAACTTCGCCCATCCCGGTGTTTCACCCACCAACCTGCTCGCCGCCCAACCTGGCATGGGTCGCCAACGCGATACCGCCGGCATTCGCGCGGTCCGCCTGCTCTCCCGCCTCGGTATCGCCGGCACTCCGCAGAGCGCCGCCCTGCCTGCCCTGTTGGCTGCCACCGGCCCCGACTCCCGGGGAGACCAGTTCTTCGGTCCGCAAGGCATCGGCAACCTCGGTGGCACCCCGGGCCTGCAGGAATTATGGAAACCCATGCGGAGCATGGACGACGCCCACCGCCTCTGGGCGGACTCCCAACGCCTGGTTGGTCTCAACGACCCAGCCCCAGAGCTGGCTCAGTTCCCCCAAGGCGTCTGATCTGCCGCAATGCACAGGAACCTTCCATGGCCTTCCCGGTGCCGGCCGAGGGTATCCTGATCATCAGCACGCCCAACGCCCGGGGGTCGCCTGGCAATCCCGCTGACCAGTCCGATTCCCGGCCGTGTGGCTTCGTGCACCAGCAAGTGCAAGTGGCAGGACCACCCTTTGCCCGTTGGAGATACACGCGCATGGACCGAACACAATTGGCGGACTTCCTGCGCCGCCGCCGGGACGCCCTGCAGCCCGAAGACGTCGGTCTCGGCCGGGGTCCTCGCCGGCGCACCCGTGGCCTTCGCCGCGAAGAAGTCGCCGCGCTCTGCTACATGTCGGTCGACTATTACAGTCGCCTCGAACAGGCTCGCGGTCCTCAACCCTCCGAACCGATGCTCGATGCCATCGCCAGCGGTCTCCGCCTGTCGCTCGGTGAGCGCGACCACCTCTACCACCTGGCCGGGCATCGTCCTCCTGCCCGCGCCCGTCATTCCCATCAGGTCGCACCGGGCCTCATCCGCGTCCTCGATCGCCTGCAGGACACCCCGGCCCAGATCATGAGCGACCTTGGGGAAACGCTGCTGCAGACTCCACCTGCCCGGATTCTCTTTGGCGACGAAACCCGCTTTACGGGATTGTCCCGCTGTATCGCCTATCGCTGGTTCACCGATCCAGCCACCCGCGACGTCTACCCGGCCGAAGATCACCCCATGCACTCCCGCCTCTTCACGGCCGATGTCCGCACCACCTATGCCCGATATGGTCCCCAGTCGCGGGCGGCAACCATCGTCAACGCGCTCCTGCAGGAAAGTGCGGAATTCGCCGACCTCTGGAGTGCCCACGAGGTCCGCTCAATCCATCCCTATGAGAAGCGGCTCCAGCACCCGGAGGTCGGCGTCATGACCCTCCAGTGCCAACTCCTCCAGGACCCCGAGCAGGACCAGGTGCTGCTCATTCTCACCGCCGCGGCCGGCTCCGAAAGTTACGACCAACTGCGACGCCTTGCCGCGCTCGGCACCACATCCGCTTCGTCCGCATAGCAACCGCCACGGTTCCACACCATCTCTTCTACGGCGCGGTCTTCCGGCGGCCTTCACCTCCCGGCACCCCTGTTTTCCCTCTCCGAGTTACGAATTCGTCGTAGCGTGGCGAGATTTTGCCTGCTCGATGCGTACGATAGGTATGGAACGGAAACAGAGCGGTCCTGATCGCATCAAACCATCGTGACGGTCTGGCACGGACCCGCGGTAATTCGCATTAAGTCGCACGAAATACAACCCAGGAAACCCCATGGAATCAACGAAACCGGGAATTAGCGAATTTGCGAATTCGTGCGGACGCAAACGCAGTCGCCCACCGGCTGACCGCACGATCCAATCTCTAGTCCCGGCTCGACAGGCTCGGTATTCACGGCGAAGATGTCCCCCACGCCGAACCACCCGCAGGAGAACCTCCCCATGCAGATCACCCGCGTCGAAGTCACCCACCACTCCGCACCCAAGCCCCATCCCGTGCGCGATGCCATCCAGCTCCTCGATCGCAATGGCACCACCAAGGTCACCATCCACACCGACGAAGGCATCACCGGCAGCAGCGACACCTACTTCGGTCGTGTCGCTGCCAGCCCCTCCCTCCTCGCTGCCCTGATCGAACAGGAACTCGCGCCGGAGATCATCGGCACCGATCCCTTCCTCATCCGTGGCATCCGCGACCGGCTCTGGAAGCTCACCGACTATCACGGCACGGCCGGATTCGCCCTCTTCGGCATCGCCGCCATCGACCTCGCCCTCTGGGACCTGATGGGCAATGCGCTGGAACAACCGGTCTGGCGCCTGCTCGGTGCCCAGCGCACGCGGGTTCCCGCCTACGCCATGGTCGGTTGGCTCGAACTCGACGAAGACGGCCTGGCCGCGGTCTGTGCGAAGGCGATGGAGCAGGGCTTCTCCGGCGTCAAGATGAAAGTCGGGTGCCCCACCCTCGCCGAGGATGTCCGCCGCATCGAGGTGGTCCGCCAGGCCATCGGCGACGGCACGCCCCTGATGGTCGACGCCAACCAGGCCCTCTCGGTCGCCGAAGCCCTCCGCCGGGGTCAGGTCTACCAGGACCTCGACTGCACCTGGTTCGAGGAACCGATCCGCGCCGACGACATCGACGGCCACGTCACGCTTGCTCAAAAGTTACGTATTCCCATCGCCACCGGTGAGAATCGCTACGGCATCGCCCAGTTCCGCGACCTCTTCACCCGCAGTGGCGTCGGCGTGGTCCAACCCGATCTCCGCCGCGCCGGTGGCCTCACCGAATGCCTCGAAATCGGTCTCATGGCCCATGGCTTCAACATTCCCTACGCCTCGCATGGGGGCGGCGCCCACCTGCACCTGCTCGCCGCCCTGCCCAACACGCTCTACATGGAAAGCGGCCTCCTGCCGGAGAACAGCCCGGTCTCCCTGGTCGACGGTGCCTATCCGCTTCCGGAAGATCCCGGCATCTCCAGCCACCGCTTCTCGTGAGGCATGGTTACAACTCGCGAATCACGTCGGCCAACCGGGCAATCCCCGCCCGAATCCGATCTTCCGGCACCGCCGCATAGCCCAGCTGGAGATGCGGTTGCTCCGGTGGCGTCAGGAAACTCGGGCTGGCGCCTTCCACGGCCACCCCCACCGCACGTGCCCGCGCCACGATCTCGCCCTCGGTCACCGGCCGGTCGATCCTGACCATCAGGTGCAACCCGGCCGACGTGGTGGCGTAATCGCGAAAGGCGATCCCGTCCAGTTCGCGCTCGATCGCGTCGCACATGGCGTCGTGCCGGGCGGCATACACCCGGCGCATGCGGGCCAGGTGCCGCTCGAAGTGCCCTTCCCGAATGAATGCCGCCACGATTGCCTGGGTCAGGGTCGGGGCATGCCGGTCCACGGTCGCCTTGGCGGCCACGAACGTATCCACCAGCCCGGGTGGAACCACCAGGTATCCCAACCGCAGGGCCGGATAGAGCACCTTGGAGAACGACCCCATGTAGACCACATTTCCGCACCCACCCGGCGCATTGGCCAGGGCCGCCAGCGCTGGCAGCGGCCGGGCGTGATAGCGCAACTCGCCGTCGTAGTCATCTTCCAGGATCAGCGTATTGGCCGACCGCGCCCAGTCGAGCAGATCGAGGCGCCGGGAGAGCGGCAGCACACCCCCGGTCGGATACTGGTGCGAGGGGGTCACGGTCACCAGTCGCGCCACGACCTCGGGACCGGGCAACCGGTCGACCTGCATGCCCTCGGCGTCGACCGGTACCGGCACCAGGGTCGCACCGTTGGCCCGCGCAATCGCCCGCACCCAGCGGTAACTGGGATCCTCGACCACCACCGTCGAACCCGGATCGAGCACCAGGCGCATCACCAGATCCATCGATTGCTGGGCTCCACTGGTGACGATCACCTGCTCCGGACGGCAGGCCACGCCGCGCGATCGAGCGACCCAGGTGGCGATTTCCTCGCGCAATTCCGGCAGTCCCGCGGTTTCGCCATAGGCGTAGTGCACCAGATCGAGCCGGCGGGCTTCCCGGGCAATCAGCCGATGCCAGGTTGTCAGCGGCAAGAGATCGTAGGCCGGTGCGCCACCGAGAAAGTTGAACTCCACCCCCGGTGGCGGCGCATCCGAGCCGGGTCTGACCGGCAATCGTCCCGCCCAGGCCGAAAGCTGGAACGACGACGCATCGTCCCCATCATCGCTGGGCGGCGCCATCGGCAATCGCACCCGCTCGGCCACATAGGTTCCGGACCCGTGCCGTGCTTCGAGATACCCTTCGGCCGCCAGTCGCGAATAGGCATCGTCAACGGTGAAGCGGGTCAGTCCCAACTGGCGAGCCAGTTCGCGGGTCGAAGGTAACCGCACACCGGGCTGCAGGATATCGTCGGCAATGGCAGCCCGAATCCCTTCGCACACCTGGCCCACCAGGGGTTCGCGTAGCGAGCGGTCGATCCGGATCATCAGATCCATTTCCGCCTCCCAGCCCCCGCTCGAACAGTGGCACTCACCTGCCAAATCCGGTGCCAATCTATCTCACACATGGCACCTGCAGGCGTTCTACTTTCGAGCACGGCAACGATCGATCTGCCTCCGAGGCAGCGCTTCCGCCGGTGACGTGAGGACGTACCCGGCCGGGATGGTCACTCCCCAAAAACACTGCCAAGTGGCTGTTCAAACTCACAGGAATTGGCTCTGTAACGGTGCCACTTCCTCGGGCATGATAGCAGCAGATCGAACGAGACACGCGTCCACTCGGGACGCCAGAGGAGCATCAGCATGCATCCGATCATGAGCGACATCGACGTTTCCGTCCGCCAGTTTGAACGCACCATGGAGCGCGACGCGTTCCAACAGCGGCTTCTCACCGCCGATCTCGCCCGTCAGCGGGGCCTGCCCGGAATGGGCATGCGCCTGGTGCACGCGGTCTGGCAGTTTCTGGACCCGCGCGGATTCGCCCTTCACCAGGTTCGCCAGGCCGAACTCCGGCAGGGCACCAATGGCAGCAGGCAGATCACCCCTGTCGCCCCGTCCGCCCAGATCCACACCTTCCCGGCCATCATCAGCCACGACCGGGAACAATCCTGGCGCAACGCCGCCTGACATCCCGAACCGCCTCCTTCGCCAGCACGACCCCGCATTCATCCTGTGAGCGGAGGCAAAATCATCCCCTGGGCGGATGCTTCCCTCACATCCGCCCGGCAAACTGAAAGCACCTTTACCGATCCCCTCAGGAGGTGCTTTCGCCCATGTCAATTCCCAGCCTCGCGGTTCTCCAATCCACCCCACCGGAAGCACCAGCCCTCTGGCCAGTCGTCGCGCTGGCCACGGCTGGTGCCATCACCGGCCTCAGCGCCGGCATCTTCGCCGCCTTCCAGGTTGCCATCCTCCCCGCCCTGAAAGACGTGGACGACGATGCCTTCGTCGCCACCTTCCAGGCAGTCAACCGGGTCATCATCAATCCGGCCTTCCTGGCCGTGTTCGTCGGTGCCCCGGTCCTGCTTGGCGTCGCCTCGGCCCTCTGGTGGCGCGACGACCGCCCAGTCGCGGTCTGGCTCGGCGTAGCCTGTGCCCTGCAGCTCGCCAACATCGCCATCACCGGCCGGGGAAACATTCCCCTCAACGATGCCTTGGTCCAGGCGGGAGCCGTATCCGGGCCAGCAGCAGCCGTCGCCCGCGTAGCCTTCGAAGCGCCGTGGAGCCGACTCCACCTGATCCGCACGGCCGCATCGGTCGCCAGCACAGTCGCCGTCGGCATCGCGGCCATCCTCGCCATCCGCCACTGAACCAGACCAACCCTCCGGCATCCGTTGCCCGCAACAGGAGCATCACCATGTCCACCGCCAGCCTTACCCAACCTGCCACCATCACCGCACCCGCTGCCTTCGATGAAGATCGCCAGCGGGTAACCGTCCGCCGCGAACTCGCGCGCCGATCGTTCTGCACCCTGGCAACGAGTTCCGCCACCCAGCGACCGCACGTGGCCGGGGTGCTCTACACCCTTGTCGGTGACGACCTCTACCTCACCATCCACGACGATTCGGTCAAGGCCCGTAACATGGCCGCCAATCCCCTGGTCGCGGTGTGCGTACCGGCGAAGAAACTGCCGTTCTTCCCTCCATTCGCCATCCAGTTCCAGGCCACCGCCACGCTTCTTTCCGCCTCCGATCCGGAGATCACCCACCTGCTTGCGGCCGGTTCGTTGAAGAAAATCCTGACCGGTATCGACCTCACCGATCCTCTTCTGCGCTTCGTTCGCATCACACCGGGGCGCCGTATCTCCACCTACGGCCTGGGTGTCCCGCTCCTGCAGGTGATCCGGCAGCCCACCACCGCCATGCGATCCATCACCTGGCGCAACACCACAACCACCTGACCGTCCTGTACGCTGGAGGCAGTGCATTTCGTCACCCCGGGAGCATCGTCGCGATGGCCATTACCCACGATCCGACCATTCAGCACCAGGAAGACGAGCCCTTTGCCTGTGAGTGGACCGACGATCTGCGCACGGCAGGTATCTCCACCTCCATGACCGCCATCGACCGGGGCGTGCCGTTGATTGCCCTTGGCTCCCTGCTCCTGGCTGGACTCGTAGCCTTGCTGGCGCCGACCTCCGGCGAGTTCCCCGCCCCCCTCGCCCTGATCCTGCTGGCGATCGCCATGCTTCCCTGGTTGCGCTGGCTGTTCAAGGGTGATGAGGGTCCCACGCTGGCGTTCCTGGTCGTGGCGATGGGACCGATCGCCGCACTTGGGATGGGCCAATGGTCCACGCCAGTCATCAGCCTGCACAGCACCGCGGCCTATCCCTTGCTCGCCCTGCCGCCACTGCTCCTCACCATCATCTCGATCGCCGCCGTGCCGATCCGCACGACACTCTGGGTGGCAGGCAGCTGCTACCTCGCCTTTGGCGGCCCATTGGTAGCGGCATGGCTGGCAGAGAGCCGCGCCGACCTGACGGCAGTCGTCACCTGGCAGGTCGGTTTCGTGCTAGCCCTGCTGGCGGGCTATGCAAGCCGTCTTGGCTACCAGGCCAACAGCCTCATCGTCGCCGCCCAGGCAGATATCGTGCGCCAGGAGGCCATTGAGGAGCGCCGCCAGGTCGCCCGTGATGTCCACGACGTCGTTGCCCACACGCTGGCGGTGACCATGCTGCACATCACCGCAGCCCGCATGGCCGTGGTCCGCGAGCAACCGGATCTCGCGATTTCTGCCCTCGAAGAGGCCGAACGCCAGGGGCGCAACAGTCTCGCCGACATCCGCAGCATTGTCCGCCTCCTGCGTGATGACCACGCGATGAGTCCCAACGCTCCCCAGCCCGGTCTCGCCGATGTCGATACCCTGGTCGCGGGCTATCGCACCGCCGGGCTCCCGGTAAATCTCGTCATGGAACCGGATGGCCTCGATGCGTCGCCGTCCGCCGAACTCGCCCTCTTCCGCGTGCTGCAGGAAGCCCTGACCAATGCCGCCCGCCACGGTGCCGGGCCAGCGCATGTCGATCTGCGGTCCACTCCGGAAGGGATCCAACTGGAAGTCTGGAACCCGGCATCCAGCACCACCCGCCGGAGCCGGGGCAGCGGTCTGGTTGGCATGCACGAACGCATCATCGCAGCAGCCGGTTCATTCGATGCCGGATTGCGGGAGGATCGATGGGTCGTCCGCGCGGTGGTTCCAGCTGAGGTCGCGGCATGATTCGTGTGCTGCTCGTCGACGACCAGCCCCTGGTCCGCGCCGGTCTCCGCCTCATCCTCGAGCCCGAACCCGATCTCGCCATCGTGGCGGAGTGTGCCGATGGCGACGAGGTGCTCGCAGCGGTCACTACCTACCGCCCGGATGTGGTGGTGATGGACGTGCGTATGCGGCGGATGGACGGTGCCACTGCCACCCGCCTCCTGGCCGAGCACGAAACGCCGCCACCGGTGTTGATCCTGACCACCTTCGACGATGACGAAACGGTCGGGGCAGCCTTGGGTGCCGGAGCGGCCGGATTCATCCTGAAGGACGCACCCGGCGAAGACATCGTTCGAGCAGTCCGCAGTGTCGCCCAGGGTAGCGCCTGGCTCGATCCCCAGGTGGCCGGGCGAGTTCTCGCCACGTACCGGCGACGACACACATCAGCTCATCGGGCCCGCCAGCATCTGGAGGCGCTTAGCGAACGTGAACGAGACGTCCTCCGCGAGGTCGCCACCGGCGCCACCAACACCGAGATCGCCGCCACCCTCTACATCAGTGAGGCAACCGTGAAGACGCATCTCGGCAACCTCCTCGCCAAACTCGGTCTCCGCGACCGGGCCGCCGCCATCGTCTTCGCCCACACCGAAGACGTCGTCTGATATCGTCCTTCCATACGGAACGAACGCATCACCGCCAGCAACCATACTCCGCCGCCCGGAAGGAGCGAATCTCGTGCGCACCGTGATTTTCGACCTCGGCGAAACCCTCGTCGACGAAACCCGCCTGTGGGAAACTGTTGCCTGCGCCACTGGTGTCCCGACCTTCACCCTTTCGGCCATGATCGGCGCAGCAATCCAGGGCAAATTTGATCCCTATGTCCCCTTGGGCATTCAACGTGTAACTGTTGCAGAACATGGCTTTTCACTTCAGTTGAGCGACTTTTACCCGGACGCTATCCCCACACTCCAGCAGTTGCAGGAACTGGGTTACCCGCTCGGGATCGTCGCCAACCAGCCACACGGCATCGCCGAGCAATTGCAGGCAATGGGTCTACCCTTGGACATCCTTGCCACCTCCGCCACCTACGGTGTCGCCAAGCCCGATCCCGCCTTCTTCCAGCGCATCGTCGCCGATTGCCAGCGTCCAGCCGACCAGATCATCTACGTCGGTGACCGGCTGGACAATGACATCTTTCCAGCGCAGGCAGCCGGCATGCAGGCCGTATTCCTGCGGCGAGGGCCGTGGGGCTTCATCCAGGCACGATGGCCGGAAGCCGCCGATATCCGCTACCGTATCGACTCGCTCGCGGAGTTGCCCGGCATCCTGGCCGAACTACCCTGAACCTCGCCAACGCATCGTCCCCCAAACCCGGCAACTTCGGCGAAGATGGCTGGA
Organism: uncultured Sphaerobacteraceae bacterium; assembly: GCA_964574825.1. Lineage (GTDB taxonomy): Bacteria > Chloroflexota > Chloroflexia > Thermomicrobiales > UBA6265 > JACCYX01. The sequence continues at coordinate 13,994 of CAZNQC010000084.1, forward strand.
ACACCTGTGGGACTCGATTGACCAGCCT
>CAZNQC010000085.1:0-13671 GCA_964574825.1 uncultured Sphaerobacteraceae bacterium
ACACGACCATGACCGAACCACTCCCGCCGCGATCCCCAGTGTCACGTCGTCAGCTCCTGAAGCATGCCGCCCTGGGAGGCGTGGCGCTTGCCTCCGCGTCGACCAGCTTGCGCCCGGTCCGGGGTGCTGAAGCCACCCCCGATGCCTCGCCGGCCTATGCCCGCCCCGAACTGCTGGTATCGGCCGCCTGGCTGCAGGATCACCAGAATGATGAGAATCTGGTCGTCGTGGGGGTCATTTCACCCACACCCTTCGCCGCGGCGCATATCCCAGCGTCGATGCAGGTGGATTGGCCGGAACTGGAGATCGTCGACACCTCTCCGCTCGGGATCGATGCCTGGCAATCGCAGATTGCGGCCATCATCGGTCAGCTTGGCATCACACCCGATTCCACGGTGGTGGCCTATGACGATGGCACCCTGTTCGCCTCACGCCTCTGGTGGGTGCTGCATTACCTGGGCCATCACGACGTCAGCGTGCTCGACGGTGGGGTGGCGGCCTGGCAGGCGGCCGGGGGTGACATTGCCACCGGCGATGCAACCATGAATCCGGTTGGGATCTACGGGGGCACGCCCAATCCTGCCGTGCTGGCGACCTATGATGAGGTACTGGGGTCACTCGGGAAGCCGGACATTGCCATCGTCGATGCGCGGACGCCGGACGAGTTTGCAGCGGGGCATATTCCCGGCGCCGTCAATGTGCACTACACCGAGAACACCGCGCCCGATTCACCCCTGTTCTGGAAGCCAGCCAGCGAGTTGCTGCAGCTCTACGCCGCTGTAGGGGTGACGCCGGACAAGCGGGTGATTCCCTACTGCTACTCGGGCGTGAAGTCGGCGGTTGACTTCTTCACCCTGCACCTGCTGGGCTACGACGATGTGGCGCTGTTCACTGGGTCCTGGAACGAATGGAGCACCATGCCCGGTGCCCCAATCGAAACGGGTGCTGGTTGAATCCTGGAGGGGACCAGACATGCCGCACCGGTCGATACCAGAACGTGGACTCACTTGCTCAGCCCCCTGACCCCATCGTGAGCTCCGCGAAGGACTTCTCACCTCCCGTAAACACAGACGGTCCAGGGGTGTGGTAAGCAGGTCGCTGTGGAGGGCCGCGAGTGCGACGCCCGGCCAAAAGGGATGGACGAGAGCAGTGACAACCGGATATATGGCACGCCGCCTGACGACGAAGGATGCGGTCGTGATCGGCCTCGGTTCGATGATCGGGGCCGGAATCTTCTCCGTCTTCGGGCCAGCCGCCGCGGCAGCCGGGAGCGGGTTGCTCATCGGCCTGGTCATCGCGGCCATCGTTGCCTACTGCAACGCCGTGGCCTCGGCCCAGTTGGCGGCCGTCTATCCCGCCTCGGGTGGAACCTACGTGTATGGACGCGAACGCCTGGGCCACTGGTGGGGATTCGCGGCCGGCTGGTCGTTCCTCATCGGCAAAACCGCCTCCTGCGCGGCCATGGCGATGACGGTGGCGGCCTATGCCATTACTGAATCTGCAACGGCCCAGCGGGTGGTGGCCATTGTGGTGGTGGCCGTCATCACCTGGTTGAACTGCCGGGGCGTCACCCGCACCGTCCAGGTCACCCGGGTGCTGGTCGTCTCCTCCCTGACCTGTCTCGGTATCCTCGTCGGAGCCATCCTTTTTGCTGGTACGATCGACACCACTTCTCGCCTGTACGATGGCTGGAGTGATCATGGTCTCTACGGCATTCTCCAGGCCGGTGGGCTGATCTTCTTCGCCTTTGCCGGATACGCCCGCATCGCCACGATGGGCGAGGAAGTTGTGAACCCACGCGTGACGCTGCCACGCGCGATTCCCCTCGCCCTCCTGATCACGGTGGCGGTCTACCTGGTGGTAGCCATCGTGGCGTTACTCGCCGCCGGTTCCGCAAGGCTGGCCGAGTCCGATGCTCCGCTGCTGGTTGCCGTTCAGGCAGCGGGGGTTGGCGAGATCGGCTGGCTGGTGCGTGTGGGTGGGTTTGTCGCTGCCAGTGGCGCACTCCTGGGCCTGATCGCCGGAATCGGCCGGACCGGCCTGGCCATGGCCCGTCACGGTGACCTGCCCGCACCACTCGCCCGGGTCGACCCCGCGCACCTGGTGCCGGTGATCGCCCAGGTTGTCGTCGGAGTGGTCGTCTGCCTGGTCCTGCTCGTCGCTGACCTGCGCGGTGCGATCGGCTTCTCCTCGTTCGGTGTGCTGCTCTACTACACCATCGCCAACCTGGCGGCCTGGACGCAACCGGTCGAAGATCGCCGTTGGCCCCGCTGGCTTCAGGCGGTGGGCATCGTCGGCTGCCTGACCCTGGCCATCACCTTGCCGCCGGTTTCGGTGGGCCTGGGCATGCTGGTGTTGGCCATCGGTGTTGGTTTCCGGGCAGTGATGCTGCGTGGTCGGCAGAATGTTGCCTGACCCTTGCGCTGGCGCCGCCGGAGCGTACGATTCGTCAAGCACGCCGTTCCAAGGAATGCGCGATTCGTCGATGATCCACGAGAGGGTTCCCGCCTGTGACCACGTCAAACCCCACTCAGCTTCTGATGCGTCGTCCCCATCTTGCCGGCGAGCCGGTCGTCGCCCTGCCCGTAGGCTACGCCCTGCGCGAGGCGACCTCCGCCGACGATGAGGCGCTCGCGGAAATCCTGACCGCGGCCTTTCCCGAACTCGACGCCTGGACGTCAGCCATCGTGGCCGAGCGGTTGACGGCCGCCCCCGATGTCGATGCGGTCTACGTGGTCACGCACGAGGGCACCCCGGTCGCCACTGCCTCCAGCCGCCATGACCACGATCGGTTCCCGGGTACTGGCTACGTGCACTGGGTGGGCGCCCTGCCCGGCCACACCGGAAAGCGGTTGGGCTCGGCGCTGATGGACCAGATGCTGGTCGACTTCCGCGCACGTGGATATTCGGATGCTGTCCTGGAAACCGACGACTTTCGACTCCCCGCCATTCGGGTGTACCTTCGGCACGGCTACGTCCCGATTACCGAGGATGTGAAGGGCGAGAATCACCTCGCCCGTTGGTCAGTGGTGTTCGAAAATCTCGGTCGGAAGCGCTGAGCCGCCCTGGACCATGTGAAAAGGGGACGCCTCTCAACGAGACGTCCCCTTTTCCCTGGCGTCAGCATGGACTCTGGCCTGGTTATGGAATCGCGGCGATCACATCGTCGGCATCAAGAATGTCCATCGCATCCTCACCAGCAGCTTCGATCGTGTCTTCCGCCAGGTCGAGCACCGATTCGTCGATGCTGGAGGCCGGACCGCGCAGCTCGATATAGAGCACCGTGCCGTCATCGAGCACGTGCGCTTCGAGAATGACCACGGTCGTGTCATCGGCCGCTGGCGCCACGTACATCACGGCCACGCGATTGGATTGCTCGCGCGTCAGGGCCACCTCGGTGCCTTCCGGCAAGTCGAGCTTGCCGAAATAGTCCGGATTGGTCAACGCGGCCAGCAACTCGCTGGTGTCCGTCACCCCATACGATGGCTCGATCGACATGTAGACCGTTACGGCCGGGTCGCTCGCATTGGCCAGGAAGATCTCTTCCACCCCGCTGTCCGGGAATGACCGGATCGCGGGCGACTCGTTGCTGTCCAGCACCCAGTCGCTGGTCCAGGTCACTGGCACGCCGTAGATCGGGCTTTCGTACTCACCCTCACCGACCAGGCCGGGGAGGTCGTCCGAAGCGGGCGACGCCGCTGGTGAGGCAACCGGGCTGGCGTCTGGCTCGAACGGACCGGGCGTGCCGTCTTCTTCAGTCACCGGCGGTGAGATGATCGGCTCTTCGGTGCTGTCGGGCGTTTCGGTGGCGGGCACCTCGGTCGGATCAGGAGCTTCGGTTGCCGGTTCTTCGGTTGCGTCCGGCGTTTCCGTGGCGGGGGTTTCCGTAGGCTCTTCCGTCGCGGGAGCGCCTTCGGATTCCAGGGCGTCGAGCATCTCGTCCGGATCGAAGACCGGGAAGAGATCGTGACCGTCAACGTCGATGTCGTCGTCCATGCTGGTCAGGATCGCCTCATATTCGGAGGCGTCGTACATGTCCAACCCGACCCAGAAGCTGTAGTCATCCCGGCCCGGATCGGCCGTGATCACCATGTACACCACGTGCTCGTCGTTCGGGGCGGCTTCCCGGGCCAGAATGGAGACATGCTCATCATCCGTATCCAGCAGCAGGATTTCGGCATCCTCCGAGAGGTAGAGGTTATCGGTCAGGAACGACGGATCCTCCATCGCATCCAGCAGGAGGTCAATGTCCATCGGGCCGAGTGACGGGCTGAACCCCAGCGACAGCACCGAGGTCTCGGAAGCCGAGTCGACCAGGAAGATGATGTCGCCGAGCGCGCCATCGGATGCAACCGGACCATCGAACTGGCCGCCAATGGCGTGTTCCACATCGGGGTTGGAGAGGCTGCCGACTTCCCAGGCGTCGGTCCAGCTCACTTCAACGCCAAACTGAGGACTCTCATACAGACCATCCTCAATCAGGCCGGGAGTCTCATCGTCATCGTCGGACTGGCCGCCCTTGAGCCCGCCGCCGTCCTGCAGGGCCCAGGCGGTGGAGGTGCTGCCAAACATCAGCAGCGCGACGATCAGGAGTCGGAACGGGGTGAGCCAGCGGGGGAGAAGCGTCATGCGGATGCCTTTCCTGGTGGTGAGCGCCGGGTGGCGCGGCGCGATCTGAACCTCGTTGTATCAGGTTGGTACCCCGGTCGCAACGCCGTCTGCCGAAAACCGGCGTTCACGACCGATTGGTATCTCCTGGCGCAGGTGAACCAGCCCGCGCCGGACTGGCGCCAATCGCCGTGCCTGTGGGCTCGATGGCTGGAATGTACGTCGCCAGCAAATGCTCCAGGTCGCGGGCCTTGCCAACGAGCGCGTCACTCTCCAGATGGGTGATTTCGAACAGTGGCGGCAAGTGTGGATACAACTCGGGCAGTTTGAGGATGTCAACGACCTGCTCTCGAATCCACTTGTCGTAGGCGATCGGATACTGGCGATGATGGATGAAGAGCGCCTGGAGAAAGAGCTGGAACGACCGCCACAGCCGGGAAAATGCCTGGAAGTACAACTCGCGGCCGACGTAGGCCGGAATCATCCGGAGGTGGAGTTCACATTGGAATCGAACCTCGGCCAGGCGTCGCGTGCGAATGCCCTCTTCGTAGAACGGGAGCCAGTCCCGCCGGAGCCGATCGTGAAACCCGGGCTGCTCCCAGCGCACGGCACTCCACACCAACCAGTTACCGATGACGATGTCGAATGCGTCCGGGTATTCGTCTTCCTCATGGTCGGGCAGGTCGAACACGGCAGGCTCGATGTCGAGATGGAGCACCGCCTGCCAACCGGAGGCCAGGTAGTCGCTGATGGCTGGGTCTTGCGCCCGGAATACTTGCCATGCGGCATCCAGGTCGCTCGTATCCACCCCGGGGTCGACCAGCACGACCATGTCGAGATCGCTCTCTGGCGTTCCCTTGCCTCGGGCGCACGAGTTGACGAGGAGCACCGCGCCAGTCTCCGGGCGGGCGGAGAAGAATTGGACGGCAGATTCCGCTGCCGCCGCGTGGAGCGGGGTGGGATAGGCAAACACCGACGAGCTCCTCCGCCATGGGCGCCCATGGCGGGATGAAAGGGCAGATGGGTCCCGGGGATATCCAGAACGCTACTGGTGAGACGTTGCCGCCCGGCAAGTCGTTCCCGATCCGCATTGTGCCAGGGCCAGTCGTCGCCCTATGCTGCGCTCAGCAACAGACGTCGCGGGCTGCGAGCGTTGAGGGAGCACCACATATGGGCACAATCGGCATTATCGGGGGCTCGGGCATCGAGCGTCCGGCGGAAGGGTTCGTCGAGCAACAGATCGTCACGCCATACGGCACCGCGCTGGCCTGGACCGGCAGCGGCGAGCAGGCAGACACCGTCTTCCTCTCCCGCCATGGCGTGGAGCATGATGTGCCGCCGCACCGGATCAACTACCGGGCCAACATCTGGGCCTTGCGGCAACTGGGTGTCGACCGGGTCGTGGCCACGTTCGCCGTTGGCGGCATCGCCGAGGACATTCCGCCCGGTGGGGTGGTTGCCCTGAGCGACATCATCGATTTCACCAGCGGTCGCGAGTTCACCTTCTTCAATGGCGGCGAGGAGGGCCTGCGCCACACACCCTTCACCGAACCGTTCAGCCCACCGCTGCGGGAGGCGTTGGTGCGGCTGGCTCCGACCTACGGTCTCTCGATGCGTCCATCCGGCGTCTACATCTGTTTCAACGGTCCCCGCTTCGAAACGGCCGCCGAGATTCGGATGAGCGCGATCATGGGCGCCGATGTGGTCGGCATGACCGCCATGCCGGAGGCGATCCTGGCCCGCGAACTGGAGATTCATTACGCGGGGGTGGCGATTTCGGTGAACTGGGCGGCCGGCGTGAAGGGTCTTCTCCAGGTCGACTTCGGCGCCCTGGATGCCGTTCGCGGCAAGCTCCTGCCACTCGCGCTCGAGGTATTGCGCACGACCGAACTGAGTGATGCCGCCTGGCACGCGGAAACGGTGTAGAGCGGCACACATAACTCCGCCTGGAAATTCCCCTTCTGTTGAGTTCAGGGGTCAGGTTTTCGCGCCCGCGCTGGCGTTTGCTCAGGAGATGATGCCGGACCGGATCGCGCGGGCCACGGCGGCCGACCGGGCGTTCACCTCCAGCTTGGTGAGCAGGTTGGCCACGTGGCTCTGCACCGTGCGCACCCCAATGAAGAGCTCGTCGGCGATGTCCTTGTCCGTCTTGCCCGCCGCCACCAGAGTCAGCACCTCGATCTCGCGCTCGGAGATGCCCAGTTCCTTGATCAGTGAAGCAACCCGCACCTGGCGCTTGGCCCGCGGCTTCTCGCGGCTTGGACCTGGCTCGTCCTCCAGGATCTGGTTGACCAGCACCTTCACTTCTTCAAAGCTCAGCGAACGGTCAGCCTCCCAGACTTCCTCGAACTCCGATTCGAGTTCGCGCCGCAGGGTAGCCAGCATCTCCTCATGATAGGCATGGTCAATCGGCGCGATCGGATGGTTCACCGCCCGGCGCAAGCCATCGGCTGCCGCCAGCAGCGATGCTGCTCGCGCATAGTGCCCGGTGCTGACCGCCACCTGCGCAATGCCCTCGATCGCCTCCGCATATCCGGCCCGGTCTCCCAGTAGATCGTAGGCCTGTACTGCCTGCCCGAGGTTGGGAACTGCCCGCTGGTAATCCTGCTGCTGGGCCGCGATCCGGCCGATGTTGGTCGCCGACCAGGCCACACCGCGCCGATCCCCGGCATTGGTGTACAGAATGCGGGCTCGCTCGTTGGTGTCGATCGCTTCGGCCAGCTGGTTCTGGCTCCAAAGCAGGTTGGCGACATTGGTCAGCGTCGCGGCGATGTTCCGTTGGTCGCCCAGGGCCCGGAAAATCCGTTCCGCCTGCTGGTAGTGATGCGTTGCCTCGTCCACCTCATTGGCGGTGGCCGCACAGTCACCCAGGCCGATGTGCGCCATGCCCGCCACGCGCCGGTCGCCGATTTCGATCGCGATTTCCAGTGCTTCGGTGTGCAACTGACGGGCCCGGTCGAGATCACGCTCCATGTTCGAGAGCACGGCTGCACCGTTCAGCGCAAACGCCCGCAATTGCGTCCGCGCTTCCGCCCGCTCCAGGGCTCGCTCAATCCATTCGCGACTTTGCCGGGTCTGCCCGCGCGTATAGCCGTACCGCCAGAGCGAAGTGGCCAACCCCAGGGCCAGTTCCGGCGGATCGTTGGCCAGGGCCCAGGCGTAGGCCGATTGGACGTCGGGGTAGATTGCGGCCACCCGGTCCAGCCAGATGATCTGGTTGGGGCCAATCAGTTCGGGACCAGCCTCTTCCGCCAACTGCAGCATGTAGGTGGCATGTCGCCGCTCGAGTTCGGTCCGTTCACCGCTCAGGTCGAGTTGTTCCAGGCCAAATTCGCGGAGCACCTGCAGCAGGTTGAAGTGGGGGGCATCGGCATCGGCATCAACCTGCTTTACCAGGCTCTTGTCGATCAGCGAGGAGATCAGGTCCAGTACCGTGACCTCGTCCAGTTCGTCGTCGCCGTCACCGACGGACACCGCCACCGCGGCCGGCAGCGTCCACGAACTGGCGAAAATCGCCACTCGCCGAAATACGGTCTGCTCCTCCGCGGAGAGCAGGTCGTAGCTCCACAGAATCGCGTTCCGCATCGTTCGCAGGCGCGTTGGCACGTCGCGGGGACCATCGTCCAGCAACGGCAGTCGTCGCTGCAGGCGCTGGGCCAGCGATCGTGGTGGCAGCAGCCCAATCCGGGCCGCCGCCAGTTCGATCGCCAGTGGCAGGCCGTCAAGCAGGCGGCAGATGGTGGCCACATCGCGCACGTTGTCATTCGTCAGCGTGAAGTCCGAGCGCACGGCCACGGCCCGCCGCACGAAGAGCTGGATCGCATCCGACGCGACGAGTGCCCGCAGCAACGAGTTGTCGGCCGGTAGATCGTCGGGCACCTGCGGCACCGACATGGGCGGCACCGGATAAACGTGTTCGCCATACACCGACAGCACCGACCGGCTGGTAACCATGATCGTCAGCCCCGGGTTGGCCATCAGCAGGTCCGGCAGGTGCAACGCGGCATCGGCCACGTGCTCGAAGTTGTCGATCACCACCAGCACCCGGCGCGACCGCAGGGAGGCGTTGATCAGGTTCACGATCGAGACATTGTTGGTGTTGCGAATGCCCAGCGCGTTGGCGATCGTCAGCAGCACCTGGTCCACTTCGAGCAAGGGCGACAGATCCACGAAAACCGTGCCGCCAGGAAACGCGTCAGACACGGTTTCGATCACGCTCAGGGCCAGACGTGTTTTTCCCACCCCACCAGGTCCGGTCAGCACCAGGAGCCGGATATCCGGATTGCGCAGGAAATCGCTGACGGCCTGGCGTTCTCGCCGGCGTCCAACCAGGGGGGCCAGGGCATGCGGAAACGAGGCCGCGGTGGCGGCCATGGTGTCGTCCGAACGATCGGCAGTGAAATCGGTTGCGTTGTTGGCCATGAATCCGCGCTCTTGCCCACACGGACAATCGGGTTTGGACGTGATGTCCGTGACCCGACTGCATCCCCTCACCCCTTCTCACCCACATGGTACCCGAAGGGGTGGGCGCAGGCGATGACCCGGTTGGGTCGATGAAGGGGCTACGGTACGGTGCCGGCGGTGCCCGGACCTACAGGCCGAGCAGCGATGGTGCCAGGACCGTGAGGATGGGCGGGTCGGTTGGCACGCGCGGACGCAACTGCACGCGGGCAGGACGTGGCGGTGACGCTGGCGGAATCACCACTGGGCGGGGGTCGGAACCAACCAGCAGTGACTCGTCCGGCAGGAGATGGATCAGGGGATCGTCGCCATACGGGAACTGCGCCGCCAGAATGCGATACGTCCCTGGTTGCACGTTGGCGATCCGGAATGGTCCCGGACCCGCCACGAGCGTGCCCGCCACGGGCGCGGATTGGGGGATTGCCGACGGAAAGAGACCGATGAAGAGATGTCCCTTGCGTGGCGTGGTCGAGAGCACCGACCCATGCAGGGTCTGGCCACCGGATCGGATCTGGCGCTGGCCAAGGCAGGGTTCGAGCTTGGGCAGGCGGTAGGAAAGGGCTTCGGGGATCTCGCGCAGGTCGGCCGGGCTGCGGCCGATCAGTTGCTTGAACCGGGCCGAGAACGTGCCGAGACTGGCAAACCCAACCTCCATGCAGATCTCGGTGATGCTCGCCTCGGTGTGGAGGATCAACTGCTTGGCGCGTTCGAACCGCAGCGCTGCCAGAAACTCCCCCGGCGGCACGCCAACCACCCCCCGGAACATCCGCGCGAAGTGGTAAGGGCTGTAATTGGCGATTTCGGCAAAGGTGTCGAGGGTGTAGGGGTAGCTGACATCGTCGCGCATGGTCGCGATGACGCGTTCGACAGCCAGGTTGTGCCCCAGTTGCACGGGCGAAAAGTCCGGTATGGGCGGGGAGTGTCGCTGAACGATGGTCACCATGGGCGGAATGGGCTCCTTCTTCGCGGCACAAGTGTGTCATTCAGACACTGTACGTACAATAGTACAGATGTTCTGTTTTGCTGTCAACCACCCGAAATCGAGGGAACGTGTTCAGAGTTGAGGGCGCAGAAATCGAAGCCAACCGCCAGCAGTCTAGGTAGGGGGCGACCTTCCGAGCCTGGGCAGGTGGCTTTGCCTCACCCATCTGGCTCGGATGTGTCGACCCGTCCCCCGAATCTGAACAGGTACGTCAACCTACCCTGAGCCTGTCAATGGAACCGGCTAGCCGGTAGTCGTGGGGTGGGCTTTCCCCCAGGCCCCGGCAGGCAAACCCGCAGCAGCGATTGCCGGGTTCCGGGGCAGCCCCCGGGCTGATCCCACGGAAGAATCGAATCAGGACGGCCGCCGGGCACGGAGGGAGTGAAGACCGCTCCCCGCTCGCGGCGTGTACTGGTCTTGCTGGGTAGAACCGGCGGCCCTCAGCCTGCGGGGACTCCCATGAGCATGATGAATCTGCCTGCCGCTCGCTTTCCTCACGCGGTAAGCTCTCTGCCCGCGAGGAGCCTCAGGCGGACGACGCCTCGACGCGCATCCGTCGTGGCCGGGTTGCTCGTCGGCCTGCGGGAAGGTGGACTGCTGGCGTTCGCCGTTCTCGTCTACTTCCTCGTTCGCGGATTGGTGGACGCCGATCCAGCCGTTGCCCTCCGCCACGCCTATTCCATGGTCGATCTCGAGCGCGCGCTCGGTCTGTTTCACGAACCCGCCTTGCAGCAACAGGTACTCCAGTACCCTGTGCTCGTCGATGCGCTCAACGCCATTTATGTCTATGGCCACTGGCCGCTGATCGCCGTCACCCTCGGCTGGTTGTTCCTGCGTCACCGCAGCGCGTTTCACGAGATCCGGCTGGCCATGATCCTTTCCGGCCTGGTCGGCTTCGCCTGCTTCTTCCTCTTCCCCATGGCCCCACCGCGTTTCCTGCCCGAGCTTGGCTTTGTCGATACCGTCGTCCTCCACTCCGATGCCTATCGGGTCCTGCAGCCGCCTTCAATGACGAATCAGTACGCGGCCATGCCCAGCCTGCACGTCGGCTGGAATCTCCTCATGGGCATCGCCATCGTCCGCAACGCGTCCAGCCGTTGGCTGCGGGCATTCGGGGTCTGCATGCCCCTCGCCATGTGGGCAACCACCGTGCTGACCGGCAATCACTTCCTGCTCGACGGCCTCGTTGGAAGCACCATCGTGCTGGCCATGCTCGCCCTGGTTCGGTGGTGGCGCCGGACTGATGGAATGCGCTCCCTTCGCTTCTTAGGAACGGCTTAGGAACGATCGCCATCCTGAGGAGCGTTGACTGGCCACGCTGGCCGCTCGCGCCTACGCAGGAAGTTCCCCATGTCCGTTGCCGCAGTTTCCCGATTCGTCCTCCGCCACAAGGCCCTCGTGGCCGGTACCTGGTTGCTCATCACCGTGCTGGCGATTGCGCTCATGCCCTGGTCGCTGGACAACCTCTCCGAAGAAATCACCATTCCCGACACGGAGTCGGCCACCGTCGCCCAAACCGCTTACCAAACCTTCGGCAACGATGGCACGAGTTCACCGCTGGTGCTCGTCACCATCCTGCCGGAGGATGTCCCGGTCGACTCACCCGCGGTGACGGCCGACTGGCTGGCGATCGAAGCCGCCGCCCGGGAGGTCGCGCCCACCGCCCGGTTCGTCACCTGGGGCACCGCTCCCGATCCGGCCCTGGTTGGCGACGATGGCCGCACGATGTTCGGCTATGTCTTCCTCCCCATCGCGGGCGAAGGAATGCTCGGCCAGGATGAGGTGCTGGCCGCCGTGGATGACCTGACGGTGTCCGGCGAACCGGTCCAGGTCACCGGTCGCTACGTGTTGGAAACCGGCGAAAGCGACGCCGAAAGCTCCGGTGTGCTGCTCGAAACGCTGATCGGTGGTGTCGGGGCCTTGCTGGTGCTGCTCTACGTCTTCGGGTCGGCCCTGGCCTTGACGCCCCTCCTGGTCGCCGCCGTCTCAATCCTGGGGTCGTTCCTCACCATCGGGGTGCTGGGCACCACCATGGATATCAGCAACATCGTGCAATACATGGTCGCGCTCATCGGGTTGGGCATCGCCGTGGACTACTCGCTGCTGGTGGTCAAACGCTGGCGGGAAGAGCGGTTGGCCGGGCAACCCAACGCCGAAGCCGTGCAGATCGCGATGGAAACCGCCGGTCACGCCGTCATCTTCAGCGGCACCACGGTCGGCGTCGGCCTGCTCGCGCTGATCGCCGTGCCGATCCCGTTCTTCCGGGGCATCGGTGTCGGCGGCATGATCATTCCGTTGGCCAGCGTCATCGTCACCATCACCCTGCTGCCGGTCGTGCTGGCGACTGTTGGTCCCGCCCTCGACCGGGTTGGATTCGGGGGTCGCAAACCGGACAATCACCGCCTCTGGGAAGCGTGGGGCCGATGGGTGGTTCGTCGCCGCTGGTGGGCAACCGCCATCGGTCTCCTGCTGCTGGGCCTGCTGCTGATTCCGGCGTTCCAGCTTTCGCTCGGCCTGCCGCGGCCCGATTCGCTGGCTGGATCCGGCGAACCGCAGGAGGCCCTGATCGCATTGGAAGCCTCCGGCATCGATGCTGGTGTCTTCGATCCGCTGGTCGTGCTGGTGGAGGGCGATCCTGCCTCTGCCACCATGGCCCTGGCCGGCATTGACGGGTCGCGCGGCACCATCGCGCCCGACAACGATGAGTGGCGGCGGGATGGCATCGCGCTGCTGACCGTGATTCCGCAGGGCAACGGCGACAACGCCGCCCAGCGCGCCCTGGTCGACGATGTTCGCGCCGCCCTCGACGACGTTGAGGGAGACCCGCTGGTCGGTGGCGCCGCAGCCGGCAGTGCCGACTTCATCGAAAAGGTTTACGGCAGCTTCCCGCTGATGCTGACGATGATTGGCCTCATCACGTTCGTTCTGCTGGTGCGTGCCTTCCGGTCGCTCATCCTCCCCATCAAGGCGCTGATTCTCAACGTGCTCTCGGTGGCGGCTGCCTATGGGGTGCTGGTCGTGGTCTGGCAGTGGGGCTGGGGCTCGGACCTGCTCTGGAACACCCCGGCCACCAGTTCGATCACCGACTGGGTGCCGATCATGGTCTTCGCCTTCCTGTTCGGGCTCTCGATGGACTACGAGGTGTTCATCCTCTCCCGCATGCGTGAGGAATACGATGCCGGTCACTCCACGGACGAGGCGGTAGTGCGGGGCCTGGCCTTCACCGGCAAGCTGGTGACCTGTGCTGCCCTGATCCTGTTCCTCGCCTTCGTTGCCATGGCCTCCACGCCGCAAACCGAGCTCCGGATCATGGCCACCGGCCTGGCCGCCGGCATCCTGCTCGATGCCATCGTCATCCGCACCTTCCTGGTTCCGGCCCTGACGTCGCTGATGGGACACTGGAACTGGTGGCTGCCGTCCTGGCTCCGCTGGCTTGCGCCCGAACCGGCAACAGATGCCCCCCGACCGCACGCATAGCGAGTCACGCAGATTCCCTGGCGCACGTGTCTCTCGCCCAGTTCCGAGAAGGACTTTCCCCTCCTCGAACCTGTACGTACGAGAAATCTCACCGAATGTGGCGAGATTTCGCCCCTTCGATGCGTACGATAAGTAGGACCAGA